>NZ_PJAT01000149.1 GCF_002836715.1 Psychrobacter sp. 4Dc | reverse complement strand
TCTTTATTTGATTTTCGCTCAGACAACTATTACTACTTTTTTCTAAACTGCTAGTAGATCATTTTAAAATTATAAAAAACCCCCTGCTACTGAGTTTACAATAGCAGGGGTAAATACTGGCCTTTTTCAGATTAGCGTAGAGTAGTTTTTCTTATTCTACCGTGACTGATTTTGCCAAATTGCGTGGCTGGTCGACGTCTGTGCCACGCATTACTGCTACATGGTATGACAACAGCTGCACAGGTACGCTGTAGACGATAGGGGCAAGCGTCTCGCAAACATCAGGTACATATACTAAGTGCAGTCTATCTTCAGCGACCATTTGACTGGCTTCGCTAGCGAACACAAATAGCTCGCCATGACGCGCATGCACTTCTTGCATGTTGGCTTTTAATTTATCAAACATACTGTCTTTAGGTGCTAATACCACAATTGGCATATCTTTATCGACCAATGCTAATGGACCGTGTTTGAGCTCGCCTGCCGCATAACCTTCGGCATGAATGTAAGAAATTTCTTTTAGCTTTAACGCGCCTTCTAGCGCAATCGGGAACTGTAGTCCGCGACCTAAAAATAGACAGCTTTTCTTATCTTCAAAGCTTTCACTCATGGTCTTGATAGGAGCATCAAGGTTTAAGCTAGCGTAGAGTTGTCCTGGTAATTGATGCAACTCACTTAATAACGTATTTAAGTGTTCGTCAGTCATACGCTTCTGCGTGACACCAACTTTTAATATTAACAATATCAATGCCACAAGTTGAGTGGTAAATGCTTTGGTAGAGGCGACGCCAATCTCAGGCCCTGCTAACGTTGGCAAGAAGATGTCTGTTTCACGTACCAGCGATGAAGTCGGTACATTACATAGTGCCAAGCTGACTAAGCCTGCTGGTGTTTGCTTCTGGATATCACGTAACGCTGATAAGGTGTCAGCCGTTTCACCAGATTGAGAGATACAGATGACCAAAGTGTTATCGACGACGACAGGATTGCGATAGCGGAATTCGCTGGCAACCTCGACAGAACAAGGTATACGGATAAGGCTCTCAAACCAGTATTTTGCGACCATACCGGCATGATAACTGGTACCACAAGCAATCACTTGTACATGACGAATACCTGACAACAGTGTCTCATGACGCTGTAAAAAATCGTCGCGTAGTTTAGTCGTTTCGCCATTATCCAAAGCCATCTCGATCGTACGAGCGACAGCATCTGGCTGCTCGTAAATTTCTTTGAGCATATAATGCTTGAACTCGCCTTTATCGGCATTGTGCTGGGTTGCATCAATTTCATGTATCTGACGTTGGACTTCAATACCATCTGCATAAACTTGAATGCTATTGCGAGTTAATTTGGCGATATCGCCTTCTTCTAGATACATAAAGCGGTTAGTCACTGGCAGCAACGCCAACTGATCTGATGCGATAAAATTCTCACCGATACCAACACCGATAACCAAAGGTGAGCCTAGACGTACAGTAATAAGCTCATCAGGGCAGTCTACGTGGACGATACCCAATGCAAAAGCACCATGCAGTAACGGAATGATGGTGCGTACTGCTTCTAACAAGTCAGGCGTTTTTTTGTAGATATCATGAATTAGATGCGCTACAACTTCAGTATCTGTCTGTGAAGTAAACACGTAACCTTTGGCTATTAGCTCTTCTTTTAGTTCAGCATAGTTTTCGACTATACCGTTATGAACGACCGCAATCTTGCCTGACACGTGTGGATGTGCATTACGCTGTGCCGGCTCACCATGAGTTGCCCAGCGCGTATGAGCAATACCGATATGACCATTAAAAAACTCTGGATTGATAGCGACGGCATCAACCAGTGCCTGTACTTTACCTACTTGACGCTCACGGTGTAGTTCACCATCACGAATAACCGTCAGGCCAGCTGAGTCATAGCCACGATATTCTAAACGCTTTAGGCCTTCAAGTAAGATATTAGCGATATTTCGCTCAGCAACGGCGCCTACAATTCCACACATGGCTATTCCTTAGATTTAAATTTTAGTAGTTCAATATAGTGGGGTATAAAATAAAAAGACTAGCGACTGATCCATTACTCTGATCATCAATTGGCATATCAGTTTATAAATACGATAAAGCAGTACCACAAAGATTGAAGTACTGCTTAGGGTTGCTCAAGAGTGATGGTCATTGATCACACTAGCAACGAGCTGGCTACTTCTTCGTCGGACGCTGAAAATCATTTTTTTGCACCTGACGCGCACGGCCAAAGGCCAAAGCATTGTTATCAACATCTTTGGTAACCACAGAACCAGCAGCAACGGTAGCAGTATCGCCAATCGTTATTGGCGCGACTAAGCTAGCATTAGAGCCGATAAACGCATTGTCTTCAATGATGGTTTGCGACTTATTAGCACCGTCATAGTTACAAGTAATGACACCAGCACCGATATTCACGCCTGTACCGACAGTCGCATCGCCGACGTAGCTTAAGTGATTTACTTTACTGCCTTGACCAATAGTCGATTTCTTAATTTCGACAAAATTACCAACTTTGCTGTTATCAGATAGTACGGTATCAGGACGCAAATGCGCAAAAGGCCCGATATCAACACCAGCACCGATATCGGCACGATCGATCACGCAATACGGTTTGATGTAGCAGGCATTACCAATCTTGGTATTTTTGATAACACAGCCCGCTTCGATATAGACGTTGTCACCTAAGGTACATTCACCTTCAAATACCACATTGACGTCAATAAACACATCTTGACCAGCGGTTAACGTACCACGGATATCGACACGAGTAGGGTCGGCAAACTGTACGCCAGCTTCTTGTAAGTCAGCAACTAGCTTACGTTGCCAAGTGCGTTCTAGACTAGCAAGCTGTTGACGATTATTAACCCCTTCAATTTCAAACGTATGCTCAGGCTCAATTGCCGCGATAGTAATACCATCGGCAACAGCCATTTTGACGATATCCGTCAGATAATATTCTTGCTGTGCATTGTCGTTAGAAAGCTCAGGCAAATATTTGTGCAGTAATGCATTATCGACGCAGTAGATACCGCTGTTAATTTCTTTAATACTTTGCTCTTCAGCATCGGCATCTTTTTGTTCAACGATAGCTTCAATATTACCTGCTTGGTCGCGTTTAATACGACCCAATCCAAATGGATTATCGACAGTCAACGTCAGCATCGACATACCATTAGTATTGGCAGTTTTTAATGCCGTTAGCGTCTCACAGCTGACCAATGGCACATCACCGTAAAGAATGAGACTTTGTCCTGACTTGGGTAAATCAGACAGTGTCACCTTGACCGCATGGCCAGTTCCCAATTGCTCAGTTTGAGCAACCCAAGTAATTGATGCTTGTGTATATTGATTGGTAATTTCTGACTTTACTTGATCGCCACCAAAGCCATGAACAATGATGGTTTCATCAACAGTGAGCTGATGGCACGTATCTAGTACATGGCCTAATAAAGACTTCCCAGCCAATGTCTGCAATACCTTTGGCTTTGCCGATTGCATACGTGTGCCTTTACCGGCAGCTAAAATAATTACAGAAAGAGGAGACGTCATAATAGGCTCGCAAATGTAACAAAATATAATATTGGATTATAGCGCAAATGTTCAGTTAGAAAAACACTGTGATGTGCAGGCTTTGTAATGCAACCTGCTGACAATAAATCAATCATCTATGCAGAAGAGTAGCGTTCAAATTGATAACGTTGCTGGGATTAGCGGTTGTAGAGTAGTTAGCTCAGTATCGTGGTAGTTAGGGTAGCTTATAACAGCACGCCAAACATAACCGCTACCCATACTACTGCTGCCATGATACCGGCGATGATGTCATCAAGCATAATGCCTAACCCACCAGCAACCCTTTTATCAGCCCATCCAATCGGTGGCGGCTTAACGATATCAAAAAATCGAAATAAGATAAAAGCGAAAACAATGGCGAAAATAGAAAGCTCTTGAGGCACATTTTGCCAAAAGTTATCGTCAGCAATCCCCATATAAGACAAGGGTAGTAGGGTAATCCAAATACCAGCCCACTCATCCCAAACGATATGCGGATCGTCGTGACCTTGCATTAGCTCAGCAGTGCGTCCGCAAATCCAAACGCCCAAAATACAAGATAGAATTGTCAAAATGAGAAAAGGTACAAAGCCCAAACTCAACAATGGTATGGCAATGATTAACCCACCAACAGTACCCCAAGTGCCAGGTGCACGGCGCGGCAGACCACTACCTAAACCTAGCCCAAGCCAATAAACCACACGGTCAAGCATACTGGCACCGACCGGTAAGGGTGGGCAGTCATTTGCTTTACGGATGTCAGGCTTAGATAAGTCGTGATCAGTCATGGATTAGCCTGTAAAGTGTTGGTAACCAGTAAGATTGGGCCACGTTAAAAACGGTGCGGGCTGAGTTGGCGTCACTGGCTGATTTTGATAAAACAGTTCAAGACGTGAGTTATCAGAAGACTTGGTATCTGTCGTTATAGGATCTGATAGTGCAGTTACCTCACCGATACAAGTAACAGACGTGTTGCCTATAGGCGGTTTGATATGTGCAGGCAAAGTAAATGCCAATTCATAGTCATCGCCGCCCGCTAGCTGACCTAACAAACGATCAGACAAATCGACAGTAGATAATGACTCGCTACTCGGTAGCTTGTCTAAGTGGATGCGCATACCTACAGAGCTTTGCTGACAGATATGACCAAGATCTTGATAAAGACCGTCGGAGATGTCTATCATCGCTGTTGCACCCATCTTTGCCAATGCTGCACCTAGTGCAATACGCGGCGTTGGCATATGTAGACGATGCGCCAACTCAATACCTTGTGCGCTGTCAGGATGCTGTAAGGCGAAAGCGGCATCACCAAGGGTGCCTGAAACATAAACCTTATCACCCACTTGCGCACCTGAGCGGTAAATGGCAGGTGTATCTGCGGACAGCAATCCCTGAGCACTGATACTGAGTACTAAACGCTCACTGCGCGTGGTATCACCACCTATCAGCGTTACGCCAAACAGCTGGCACGCATGAAACAGCCCTTTGGCAAACTCAGTAAGCCATTCGTGTTTTGCCAAACGTTCAGGTAATGCCAGTGCTAGCATAATGCTATGCGGCGTCGCACCCATAGCTGCAATGTCTGAGACATTAACAGCCACGGCTTTATAGCCAATGGCAAATGCTAATTCGTCGACTCTTTGCCAATCAGCATGAAAGTGACGACCTTGAACCAGTGTATCAATACAGCTAACCAAGCGTGATCCTGCTGGCAATGCCATCACAGCTGCATCGTCTCCGATACCTTTTTCGATACCAGTTAATGGCGCATGCGTGGCCTGCATCTGTGAGAATATACGCTCAATCAGCTCAAACTCGTTCATGGTTAGTCTTAGTCTTAGTCTTAGTCTTAGTCTTAGTCTTAGTCTTTGGTATCGTTAGCGTTTTTCTTGCTCGCCTTAAAGTCACTGATATTTGCACTGGCTTTACTAGCACTACTGCGTTTAACGTTGGCTTTGTTAGCACTGATACGCGGCTTGTTTGATGCAGTCGGCTCATCGACGATCGTGCTTTCTGTTTCATCAGCAGTTTCGTTGCTATCTACTGGATTTGCTTCAGACTGTTTAGCCGCCGCTTTTTGTGACGTACGTAGATTGGCATTGGTATCTGCTTGTACCTCTAAAGCACGCAGCTCACCAGCCATTTTATCCAGTACCGCATTAATCAGTTTGTGAGCGTCAGTCGCCCCAAAATGATTATTTAGCTTCATCGCTTCATCGAGCACGACTTTATAAGGAATCTCTACACGGTTCTGCAGCTCATACGCGCCAATCAACAATATAGCGTGCTCAACCGTATCTAACTTATCAACCTCACGATCGAGATGCTGACTGATAAGCGCATCGAGTGCTTCAATCTGCTCTGGGATGTCGCGCATCATTTCATGATAATAACCGATATGGACGGTATGCATAGCATTGGTTGCACGCGTGCGAGCAGCAATATCGTGCGGAGCATTGGCTTTCCAGCCAAGCTTACCATCTACATCAAAGCGGCGATCAGTGACGAGCCATTCGTATAGGCCTTGCATCGCAAAGCGACGTGCCTTACGGATAGCAGTGTGACTGGTCTTGTAAGAAGACTCACTCATATCGAATGTTTGATCACCCGCACTACTGCTCGCTATACGGGTAGCTTCAGCTTGTCCATCATTGGCTTGTGCGGTTTTCGCAGCGCTAATAGCGCGCTTGAGTTGGTCAGTCATAGGGGGTCTGTACCTAAATTTTTGAGATGATACCCAGTCAAAATATAAATTAACAAAGTAGCTTTTTAGCTATGCTTATTTAAATTTTTAAAGGGTATAGAAATACGGCGAAAATTCAAAAAGTAGCCAATTGTTTTGATAGCTGGCTAGTGCTATGAGGTGCTGTTATTACTAAATAGCAGCACCAGTTAAACTAATAAATTTGAGCTTTAAAGCTTACGCTTCATCGATATCATCAATATCTAGCTGTGACAAAACAGCGATCATTTCTAGTACAACCATCGCAGCTTCAGAGCCTTTGTTGCCCGCTTTAGTACCAGAGCGCTCAATGGCTTGCTCGATGCTATCAGTAGTGATGATACCGTTAGCAACAGGGATATTATAATCCATTGCCACAGCGCTCAAACCTTTGGCCGACTCGCTAGCTACAATATCAAAATGCGGCGTGCTGCCACGGATGATTGCACCCAGTGCCACAATCGCGTCAAAACGATCTGATTCAGCAGCACGTTGGGCCACAAGTGGTAGCTCAAATGCGCCAGGTACACGAATAACAGTAATGTTGCTACCCAATACACCATGACGGAGTAGGGCATCGATTGCACCATCAACCAATGACTCAACGACAAAACCGTTAAAACGACCAACAACGATACCAATGCGAGCATCAGCGTTTTGATGTAGGTTACCATCTATATGAGTCACGTCGTTGCGCTGCTGTTGTAAATTCGACATAAAAAATCCTTTGCTTAATAAGCGTTCAATTGAAATATAGGCGTCAATAAATAGCTAAATAGTCTGATGCGTTCAATCGACTCGGTCGCCTATTGTTTTGGCGTTGCCCCAGTTAATTGAACGAAAATAAATGGTTAGCGCTATGATAGCATTTTTTTAGGTTTTATTTGTATATTACGAGCGTGCTAAAGACGCATCTGTATTCCTTGCGCTGCCATATATTTTTTGGCCTCCAGTACCGTGTACTCACCGAAGTGAAAAATACTGGCGGCAAGTACGGCATCTACGCCGCCTTCTAGTACGCCTTCTGCTAAATGTTGCAGGTTACCGACGCCGCCTGAAGCGATAACTGGTACATTAACGCGGCTCGTAATTTGCTGCATGAGCGCCAAGTCGTAGCCTTTTTTGGTACCGTCACCGTCCATCGAGGTGACCAGTAATTCACCAGCGCCCAGCTCTGCCATTTTGCTCGCCCAAGCAACGGCATCGATACCTGTTGGCTTACGGCCACCATGGGTGAAAATCTCCCAACGTGGCACGACAATACCATCGACGTTGATATCAGCAACGCGTTTGGCATCGATAGCAACGACGATACATTGGTTACCAAATTTCTGCGCGGCTTCACCAACGAACTCCGGCGTAAATACGGCTGCTGAGTTAATCGCCACTTTATCCGCGCCAGCATTGAGCAAATTGCGGATATCAGCAATTTTTCGAACACCGCCCCCAACAGTTAGCGGAACGAATACCGTTGCTGCCATGCGTTCAACAGTATGATAAGTGGTATCGCGCTCATCATTGGTCGCAGTAATATCCAAAAAAGTAATCTCATCAGCGCCCTGTTCGTTATAGCGTTTGGCTACTTCGACAGGATCGCCTGCGTCTTTTATATCGACAAATTGCACGCCTTTGACCACGCGGCCATTGTCAACGTCCAAGCAAGGAATGATACGCTTTGCTAACATAGGGTCTTTCACCTTATAATCAATTCATAGGCGCTAGTCTAGCAAAATCACTGCTATTTCAGGCAGGTTTTCGCAAGATTATTACGCTTTTCACCATAGTTTTATCATGCGCGGTACAATTGCTGTCATTACTGCATAAATCTATTCTATTTAACTTGTTATTCAATTGCCAAAAGTGAGATGTCATGTCCGTCTATACCCAGTTAACCGATGATCAGTTTGCCGCCTTTTGCCAAAGCTTTGGCGTGTCGTTTGCCCGCGCGATACCGATCACTCAAGGCATTAAAAACTCAAACTGGTTTATTCAAACGACTGACGATGTAGATGGTACATACTCTTACGTATTCACTTTATTTGAAGAGCGTCCGCCTGCTGATATCGAAAAAATGGCCGTTATTCTTAATCAATTAAATGGCAAGCTACCAGTCGCCGCGCCGCTAGCCGTTATTGAATCAAATGGTTCGCAAACGGATAGCGACGATAAGCGCTATGTCATCCATTATGAAGACAAAGCGATTACGCTAGTGCCATGCTTAGCGGGCTCACATCCAGATCAAACCACGCAAGCAATGTGTCATGATATTGGCGCGGCATTAGCGATGCTGCATGAAACGCTACAAGCACTACAACCAAGTGAGCAGTATGGCGTGCCTCTGTACCCATGGGCAGATGTGCGCGACCGTGAAATGCAGTTTATGCCAGGTGACGAAGCCAAG
The DNA here is from genome assembly GCF_002836715.1 of Psychrobacter sp. 4Dc. Lineage (GTDB taxonomy): Bacteria > Pseudomonadota > Gammaproteobacteria > Pseudomonadales > Moraxellaceae > Psychrobacter. Next base: position 13,440 of record NZ_PJAT01000149.1, on the reverse strand, counting down.
CTGATGAGCGATATCTGGCGCTCTTATTCAGAATTACCACTGGCAACTTTGCCAAAAGGTCTGTGCCATTTAGATATGTTTGCCGACAATACCTTATGGAATCTACAAAAAGGCGAAGCGCGTTTGACGGGCCTGTTGGATTTTACTGAAGTCAGTGTCGAGCACTATGTGATGGATATTGCCATTACCATAAATGATTTTTGTACCACGTGGGGCGTTGCAGAACAAGGCGAATCCGTTAACTTTGACCGCAGTAAAATGGCGGCGTTCTTACAAGGTTATGAATCGATACGCCCGTTAAATAACGATGAAAACCGTGCACTACCTGTTATGCTGGCAAAAGCGGCAGTGATTTTCTGGTTATTACGCCTAAATGTGATTCACTACAACCGTACTGAAGGTCGTACGGGTGATAACATCATGGTCAAAAACCCTGACTTGATGAAACGTTTGGCTGCTTACCATTGGGCGCATGTTGAAAAGTCGCAAAATACCGTATTTGTACTATTAAGCAAACCAGACAATCAAATAGTCGGCGTGTTTAGCAGTATCACCCAAGCCGAACAAGCGCAGGAAACATTAAATAGTAGTGAGTTCGCAATCAAAGAATATAGGCTCGATCAATTATCGTAAGCATTGCCTATTCATTTATTCTAGTACCAATGCTAGTACTAATTTTAGTACCGAAACCTTAGAGGCGACCCCATGACCGATCAAGTTGATAACTGGCACAAACTGGCGCGCTACGATACCAATATGCAAGGTGAACTGCACGCCAACCTACTACGTAATAACGGCATTACCGTGTCCTTGCAACCGCTAAGCGCTATCCCAGGTATGAACTCGGGTATCGTTCTTTGGGTAGAAAGTACCGATCTGGCAGAAGCTCAGCGCATTTTGGATACCATCCCAACTGATGGTGCCGCCTTACTGGATGAGATGAGTGATGCTGACTTTGATGCGCTATCTGCCGCTCAAAGCAATGCTACTCAAGGTAACTCGATAATAGACGATAATAACGGCGGTAATGATTAAATGTGTCAACTCTTAGGAATGAACTGTAATACCCCAACGGATATTGGCTTTAGCTTTGCAGGATTTCGCAAGCGCGGCGGGATGACGGACAGTCATGAAGATGGCTTTGGTATTGCCTTTTTTGAGCGCAGCGAATGCAGTAATAACGACAAAACCAACGATGAGACGGCAAATGACTCAACGGGTCTGCGTTTGTTTCATGACAATCGTCCAAGCCATCTGTCGCCAGTCGCTGACTTGGTCAATAACTACCCAATCAAAGCCATGAATGTCATCGCGCATATTCGTAAAGCGACTCAAGGGCAGAACTGTTTGGCAAATACCCATCCATTCGTCCGTGAAGTTTGGGGCGAGCAGTGGGTGTTTGCGCACAATGGGCAGATGAATAGCGAATTTATCAAACGCTGTCAGCGCCTACAAGACAACGGCAATGCCTCACACTGTCAGCCCGTTGGTTCAACTGATTCTGAAATGGCATTTTGCTATTTGGTCAATCGTCTAAAGAGTAGCTTTAAGTCGCGTCCTGATGACAAAACACTGTTTAATTTTTTGACCACGCAATGTCGTTATCTATCTGCCAATGGGTTATTTAATTGCTTAATATCGAATGGCAGGTGGCAACTGGCTTATGCAGGTAGTTTACTGTTTTATCTCACGCGCAAAGCGCCATTTGGTGAAGCCAAACTCGCTGATGATGATATGGCGATTAACTTTGGTGATGTGACCACAGACACAGATAAAGTCACTATCTTAGTGACCGTACCGTTGACTGAAAATGAAAAATGGCAACAGTTGGCCGTCAATGAGTGCTTAATTTTTCAAGACGGTGATGTCATTTATAAAGACAGCCCAAGCCAGCGCAAGTTTTTAACAGTGGACGAAGGCATTGCGATTGCACGAGCTGTTGGAGCGAGTGTTTAGCGGTCAATGGATATCTAACGTTGTTTAAATATAACTTCCACAACACCGCTTAAACTTCTCACCAGATCCACAAATACACGGTTGCTTTTGGCTGACAGTCATCGCAACCGTCGGATCTAAGAAGTACCAACGTGCATCTTGATTAGCTTTGCCTTTTACCTTTACGAAGGTGGACAGCTCATGATGCGCTTGTACTTTTACTGCTAAACTACTTGTTGTTTTCTCAGAACTTTTAAAATAAGCCTTAAACTCAACCTGTGCATGACGTTTACCCAGCTTTGGCTTGTGCGCTACAATCTCTAGTCCTGCCCAATCTGTCTCTTTTGCCCAACCTTCAATCGCTGCAACATCAAGTAATGCTTGCTGAGCGGGCACTGTGGTCTTGACGATATACTCTGGTTTCACCAATGCAAAGGCACTATAGCGCGTACGCATAAGCCGTTCGGCTGTTTCCACTTTTGAACCATCTACTTCTTCATTATAAAACGCATCATGATATGGCTGGCAGCAGTCTTGGTAGGATAGGGGAGCGTCTGTCGTCTCTGCTGTTGGATTGATTTGGCAAGGGCAAGTACTTGGGTAAGATTGCATGTTTTACTCTAATTTTTGTTTGGGCTTATTCGTTTAGGCTCAGTGGTCTTATGATAACTTTATTGCAGCATGCTTTTTATTAATTCTGGCAATATGCCGACTTTGAGCTGCGCCCATGCTGAAGGATCACTTAGTCGTGACCAAAACATCTCAAAAGGTGGGGCGGCATATACCAGTAGCGCAAGGATAGTATATAAGAGCAAATACCACCATTTATCTTTTGGCTGATAAAACTTCATTGCCGTGCCCGATGAGCGTTTCATTTTCATATTGGACAAATTAACGCTATACAGCTCGTCCAATGACAAATGTACCATCGCGCCACCAAATAAAAACAGACCATAAAACCAACTGGTTGTCAGCGGTAGGTGCAAGCCATAATAGCTTAAACAGGTCAGACCCAATCCCAGTATTGCCATATACGGTACAGAGTGGATGACGCCGCGATGCACCGTCATAGTAGTAAAAATATGAAAAACGACGTAGCGCATAAAACCGTAGCCTGCTAGCCACAATATTATCAATGCCAGTAAGCTCAAATCACTACGCCAATGCATGACCAGCCCAAAGGCAAATATGAACGAGGTGATATTAAAACCGAGCTTAATCGGTGTTGAATTATCAGAATCCAAGTCTGGCAGCAACCCACCGATAGTACCAAGCGCCACGCACACCAGAAATCCTGAATCATCAATCAATCCAGCTTTATAAACCGTCAAACTCAGTGTGCCGCTGACCATAAATGCGACATTTAAGTGGGTATTAAAATTTGCCATAAAACTCATTCATCCATAGCGCTCAAAAAGTCCTTTCGAGCGGCGTATCTAGCAGTAAAAAAGCGCACCATGATACCATAGACCGTCCATACGTCTAATAGAAATAGCCCGTAAGAGAGAGCTTCTATGCCTGCCAATGATTTACCCGCCACACTTAACTCTGATACTCATACTAAGCAGCTGCCGGTAGTAGAAGGTAAGCTTGATAACAGCTTTGCTGAGATTGATTGGCAAGCGCCGTGGCTGTCACATATTACTCAATTGAGTTATATCAGCAACACGATTGAATACCTTAGTCGTTCGAAATCACAGAGAAATAGCTTGGATAATTTGGGTGATTCAGAAAGTTTTGATAATGTGAAAAGTATTTATGAGCACGATATAAATGCTTCTGACATCAATACGCCTGACACGGTTGCCAAAGTCTTAAAAACGGCGATGGTACAACAAGCTGATCACTTAGAGCAGCCGTTACCGCATACCAAACCTACTCATGACCACAAATCTCAGACGCTACAGTTCGTTTCTCAAAATGTATTGCCTGAAGGGGAGGCTTATGAACATTTCATCGGCACAACTGGCAACATCCCGACGCGTGATAACTTGCATGATTTGTTTAATGGCAGTATTTGGCTGACCTTTCCGAAGACCAAAGCTGTGCTTAATTACTACCATATGCTAGAAATCGCAAAGCAGGGTATTAGTGAGCGTCGAGGGCGTGTTCGCGACACTATCACTGTCTTTGATGAGAATGGCGCAGTGCTAGTGACTTCTGATGCTAGTATCGGTAAGGCATTAGTTGATTTTGACTGGCAGGCAAGTTTGGTGAAACCACGTGCTAAATGGGACAACCCAACCCAGCCTGATAACAGCGCTCAAGCCGCAGTCTATATCTTTGGCCATGCCCTGCTTGAGCAGTTGGTACACCCACGCAAACCTCTATGCGCTCACAGCATTGTCATTCACGTTGCACAAGAATTCTTTACCTTATCCTTAGCTGAACGTATGCGCTATTTGGATGACAAGGTTTCCAAATACATGGACACATTATTATCCAACGATGACGTCAAGCCGCGCCAGCTTGCGCCTTTACCGATTTTGGGAGTGCCGCACTTTTGGGCAGAAAATGTAAATACTGGCTTTTATGAAGACCGCTACGTGTTCCGCAATGGACGACGTAAAAAAGACAAAAAATAAATAGAAAGGGATGGCTTAAGAATAGCTCGCTAAACCGTTGTTACGTTTACGATTGTGCCACGATTCGACAACGTCCAGACGTTAACAAAGCCTTGTATGTTTGTTATGGTAAAAGGGAGTTTCTGTTAATCACTACAGATATGATTATCTCTTTTGTTAACACTGACTCATATCAGAAAGTTTTGCGAAACTGCGATATTGATTCAAGACAGATCAATCATTTATTGAGCCACCAGTCATACATAAACTTATAATAATTTATGTCCAGGATTTATAACAACGATAAGGAAGCTATCATGAGTGATATTTTTGATGTAAAAGACACCCTTTCGGTTGCTGGCAAGGAACATGCCTACTACAGCCTGCCAAAGCTGACCGAAACTTATGAGCATATCAAGACACTACCATTTTGCATGAAAGTGGTATTAGAAAACCTATTGCGTAACGAGGACGGCGGCCAGTCAGTTGGTAAAAACCATATCGAAGCGGTTGCCAACTGGGATGCAGGGGCTGAGGCGTCAAAAGAAATCGCCTTTATGCCAGCTCGTGTGGTATTGCAAGATTTCACTGGTGTACCTTCGGTAGTTGATTTGGCGGCGATGCGTGATGCAGTTGTCGAGCTTGGTGGAAAGGCTGAGCAGATCAATCCGTTTATCCCTAGTGAGCTGGTCGTCGATCACTCTGTACAGGTCGATGCTTATGGCCGCGAAGATGCGCTAGATTTGAACGAAAAGATTGAATTTAAGCGTAACAATGAGCGCTATGAGTTTTTGCATTGGGGCAAGCAAGCCTTTGAAAACTTCGTTGTCGTACCACCAGCGACAGGTATCGTGCATCAGGTCAACCTTGAGTATTTAGCCCGTGTTGTGATGGCAGCAGACGTCGATGGCGAGCTGACAGCTTATCCAGATACAGTATTTGGTACAGATAGCCATACTACGATGATTAATGGTATTGGCGTGCTTGGTTGGGGTGTGGGCGGTATTGAAGCTGAAGCCGCGATGCTGGGTCAACCGTCATCGATGCTGATTCCACAAGTAGTTGGCTTTGAGCTAAAAGGCAAGCTAACCGAAGGCGTCACGGCGACCGATTTGGTATTACGTGTGGTTGAGATGTTGCGCGCACATGGTGTGGTCGGTAAGTTCGTCGAGTTTTATGGCGAAGGCTTACATAGTATGCCGCTAGCGGATCGTGCCACTATCGCCAATATGTCACCAGAGTACGGTGCGACTTGTGGTATTTTCCCAATTGACCAAATGGCGATTGATTACTTGCGTCTATCAGGCCGTGACGAAGAACAGATTGAGCTGGTTGAAAAATATGCTAAGGCGCAAGGCTTATGGCACGATGCCGATACACCTGCGGCGACTTATTCGAGCAAGCTAGAACTAGATCTATCGTCAGTACAGCCAGCACTTGCTGGTCCGAACTTGCCACAGCAGCGTATCAATTTGTCTGATATGCATGAGAAGTTTGGTGAAACGCTAGAAAAGATGACCAAAGATCGCAAGTCAGAAGTAGAAGGCAAAGTACGCTTTGATCAAGAAGGCGGCGAGCAAGAGCAAGCTGAACACTTAGCGGCTGAACCGAATATCGAAGTTGATATCAGTGATGACAATGCAAGTTATGCGCCAGCAAACAATATCTTCTCAAATGTTAGCATCGATGATAAGCAGCACAAGTTACGAGACGGGTCGGTAGTTATTGCCGCCATTACTTCTTGTACCAATACTTCCAATCCAGCGGTAATGATTGGTGCAGGTCTAGTGGCCAAAAAAGCGGCTGCCAAAGGCTTAAAAGCCAAGCCATGGGTGAAGACATCGCTCGCACCGGGTTCTAAAGTAGTCACCGACTATTTAGAAAAAACCCATCTGATGGATGAGCTAGAAAAAACAGGCTTCTATCTAGTCGGTTATGGGTGTACCACGTGTATCGGTAACTCAGGGCCATTGTCAGAAGAGATCGAAAAAGGCATTGAAGAAAACGACTTAGTCGCGGCGGCTGTACTGTCTGGTAACCGTAACTTTGAAGGTCGTATTCACTCGCATGTCAAAGCCAGTTATTTAGCATCACCACCGTTGGTCGTTGCTTATGCGCTAGCAGGTACAGTCGATATCGATCTGACTACTCATCCACTAGGCCAAGACCAAGATGGCAACGATGTATTCCTAAAAGACATCTGGCCAACTTCAGAAGAAATTAACGAGTTAATTGCCAACAATATCGATGCTGATATGTTCCGCAAAAACTACGGCGAAGTATTTGACGGTAGTGCAGCGTGGAACGCAATTAGTTCAGCGGATAGCCAATTGTATCCATGGGATGAAGGGTCAACGTACATCAAAAACCCACCGTTCTTTGATGGTATGACCATGGAGCCAGAAGGTATCCCTGATATCGAAGGCGCGCGTATCCTAGGTCTGTTCGGTGATTCAATCACCACCGATCATATTTCGCCAGCAGGTAATATCGATCCAGACTCACCAGCAGGTAAGTACTTGCAAGAGCGCGGTGTGATGGAAGCGGACTTCAATAGCTATGGTTCACGCCGTGGTAATGATGCAGTCATGACTCGTGGTACCTTTGCCAACATCCGTATCAAAAACACGATGATGGGCGGTAAAGAAGGTGGCTATACTTATTACTTCAAAGATGACAGCGCTACGCTACAAGATGGCGAAGAAATGCCTATCTATAACGCAGCGATAAAGTATAAAGAAGATAAGCGTCCGTTAGTGGTATTGGGCGGGGCAGAGTATGGTTCTGGTTCGAGCCGTGATTGGGCAGCTAAAGGTACCATCCTGCTAGGCGTAAAAGCAGTTTTAACCAGCTCGTTTGAACGTATTCACCGTTCAAACCTAGTCGGTATGGGTGTGCTGCCATTGACGTTTAAAGATGGTCAAAATGCAGAAACCTACAAACTAGATGGTTCTGAAGTGCTGAGCATCACAGGTCTAGATAATGGTGAGAGTAAAACAGCCACGGTTACGGCTACACGTGCTGATGGTTCGGCAGAAACCTTTGAGGTAAATGTTGGTCTACAAACGCCAAAAGAGCGCGAATATGTGCGTCATGGCGGCGTATTGCACTATGTACTACGTCAATTGGCTGCTGAGAGCAAAGAAGCAGGCTAGTAGTTAGTTAAGCTTTATATGACAAAAAGCCCAATCCCCTACTTTGCAGGGGATTGGGCTTTTTTATGGAAGACGTTTTTTCTCTTGTTACTCTACTCTTTAACCCTTCTCAGTCAACAGCTTAATTCCTAGCCCCATAAATACGACACCACTTATTTTATTCATCATGGATTCAATTTTTGGATTCTCTCTTAGTTTTTTGCTGAACTTTGACGCCAGCAGCGCCAAACTCAAGCACCATATAAAGCCTGTGGTGGCAAAAGTCAGCCCTAACATCAAAAATGACAGCATGCCATAAGCATAACTAGCGTCGATAAACTGCGGGAAGAACGCCAAGAAAAATAAAGCGACTTTTGGATTAAAAGTATTGATCAACACACCTTGCTTATATATTTGCCAACCATCTACAGCCTTTCGGCTAGTCACGTTCTGATCTTTGGATAAATTGTTTGCTATCGAGCTCGAGTTTTTGCTCAGTAGCATTTTTAGACCCAAATAGCACAAGTAAGCCGCACCGATATATTTGACGATCATAAACGCCGTAGGGGAATTGGCAAGCAATACGGACAACCCTAGCGCCGCCAATAATGTATGTACCAAAATACCCGAAGTAATGCCAAGAACAGAATAAAACCCTGCTGTTTGCCCCTGTGAAATACTACGGGTGATGATGTACATGCTATCTGTACCTGGTGTTAGGTTTAATAAAATAGCCGCCAAGATAAACCCTAGATAATTCTCGATACCAAACATTGCAATCACTTCCCTTTAATCACGCCAAGCCCCATCATTTCTAGTATGGGGTTGCATTTTATCAATACGTCTGTCAGATCGATATTAACGAGTATTAGATAGGTTGGCAATAGTGCTATCAACAGTAAGCTAGCAGCTATTAATAATAAGCTAACGACAATAGAATAGAGGATTTCAAGAAACGACAGACATAAAAAAGCCCAGTCACCGGATGATGACTGGGCTTTTTTATTGTTCGCTTATTAGTCTAACCTGATGCTAAGCAAAAGTGCTAATAAGTGACGCCGAATAGTGGCGTCCCCAGGGGGATTCGAACCCCCGTTACCGCCGTGAAAGGGCGGTGTCCTAGGCCTCTAGACGATGGGGACGCATAGAGTGTTATAACCAGTGGTTACAACGGTACTTCACAATATCAGATAGCTTATTAAATAAGCGTTGCCTAGGTGCTGATATTGTCCTACTAGCGAGTATTTATTATTACGTTTCAGTAATACTGAGCGTTGCTATAAATAAGTATGGTGGAGCTAAACGGAGTCGAACCGTTGACCCCTTGCATGCCATGCAAGTGCTCTACCAACTGAGCTATAGCCCCTCGCTAAGAGTGTGCGTATTTTATGTAAGAGCGGCAGTCTTGTCAACAACTATTTTAAAAATAATTCATAAATATGCAAAAAAAAGCGTTTTAGCCTATTTTAAAGGCTCAACACGCCCAAATTAGCGTGGATTTTGCTTAAGTGCGATCTCTTTGATGGCTTTATCGGTATAAAACTCTTCTTCGCTACCATCAGAAAAAATAATCGCACAGCATTCAGTTGGCATATATTGACCACTTTTTTCGCGGATCGTTCTGATACCTTTGACGCCGATGATGTCGTATTTGCCCAATTTATCTAGATTATGTTTGGTGTAACCACAGTAAGTACTGTATATCCATTTTAAATCTTCGAAGTCTTGTCCCTTGGTTAGGGTCAAAGTTGCATCAAACAGCTCCTTTACGATGGCATCATAATATTTTTGGGCTTCTTTTAGCGTGTTAAAGACATAGTCTTTGCTTTCTATTGTGACGGTTTTGGCGGCCATGTTTGTTTCCAGTTCATAAGAAGGTTTAGTGAGTTATAAAATATACAGCCCATCTATTTTATAGGTTCTTATCTAGAACTTGTGAGTTTTACAAACATACTATTCGAAATAGACTATTAGATAGCATTACCACCGGCACTATTCCATGCTTTAGTAAAGCCTATTACAGGAAAGTATGTTTTTTCATTATTAAACTGAATCTCAATAGGTGAGGTAGCTATTTTGAATAGATTGACAACATAATTATGACCACGTTCTGTTTGAGGAGTTAGACTAAAATAGTAACTGCTAGAATCTCTAAATTTTTGGCACCAACGTGACATTTTAACTGCTTGTCCATTGAATATCATTGTTGTGCTGTCAGGTATAGTAGTTGTGTATTTGCAGCTATTAATATCTGCAGCATGATAATCGCTAAAATAAAGCCTTTGACCTCCTGACTTCGAATGACTTATTTCAGCTTCAAAAAATTTAGCTTCAGCGCCATAGTTACTAGTGTACTTAATCCATGCTGATCCATTACCTAGCTGTGCCCATGACATAAAGTCTTCGATTTCTGTGGCATAACTTTGTGTTGAAATCATACTGCCTAGAAATAATGATATTAACAGCTTTGTAATTTTCAAATTTTTCATCTCCAAATGAATTAAAATATGTAAGGCTTAGGTAAGAGTCTACAACATTTTAGTTTTATTGAGAAACTCAAATTTTTGATAAGAAAAAGCGTGAATTTTGCTATTGCAAAACCCACGCTAATTAATCTTAATTTACAGAATAAACTTCTTTCAAGAATGTTTCGACGAGTAGGAGTTTAGGTGATTTTTAATAATGAAAGCTCCAGCAGTACTATTCAGCAGCAGCTAAGAAATCTGGCAGTTCTGCCGCTTGTTTCTCTAGTTTTTTAAGCTTCTTTTTACCCAAGCCGCCTAGTACATCAACCGCATGACGCAAGCGCGTCAACGTCATATCAGCACCGATAATCGCCATAGAGTTCATGACGGGTGTCGATGAGGTGCTACCAGCGATAGCGATAAAGAACGGTGCCATAAAGTCACGCATCTTAATATCGAGGTGAGCAGCCAGACCTTTTAGCGTGGCGTAGATATTTTCTTCTGACCACGTTGGCAAGACTTCTAACTGCCATAATGACAACTGTAGCATCTCGATGATTTGCTCAGGTGTCAATGATTTATGGGTAAAGCTTTCGGCATTAATATCAGGCAAGTTTTGGAAGTAGAAGCCACTCCAATTCACCGCATCAGATAGCAATTCGATACGTGGCTGAATCGCTGCTGCGATAGCCGTCAATTTATCACTATTACTTGCCCATTCGAGGATTTTGTTCTTTAGCTCTTCAGGGGTAAGCGCACGTAGCCATTCTGCGTTTAGCCAGTTAAGTTTTTCGATATCAAAGATAGGGCCGCCAAGCGACACACGCTGAATATCAAAGCTAGCAATCATTTCTTCTAAGGTAAACTGCTCAGCATCATTTGGCATTGAGTAGCCCATACGCCCGAGATAGTTGAGCAACGCTTCAGGTAGCACGCCCGCATCACGATAGTAGGTAATAGAGGTTGGATTTTTACGCTTAGACAGTTTTGACTTATCAGGGTTACGCAGTAATGGCATGTGGCAAAGTACTGGCATCTCCCAACCAAAATATTCATAAAGCAACTGATGCTTAGGCGCAGAGTTCAGCCATTCCTCACCACGTAGTACATGGCTGATATCCATCAAGTGGTCATCGACAACGTTGGCTAAATGATACGTTGGCATGCCGTCAGTTTTGAGAAGCACTTGCATATCGACCTGCGTCCAAGGAATCTCAACGGTGCCGCGTAGCATGTCTTGTACCTGACAAGTGCCTTCGGTCGGTACACGCATACGAATCACGTGCGGCTTGCCCTCGCTTACCAATTGCTCGGTTTTTTCTGGAGCAAGATGAGCACAGCGACCATCATAACGAGGGGTCTCGCCATTGGCCATTTGTTCAGCGCGCATAGCATCTAACTCTTCACTGGTACAGAAACAGCGGAACGCATGGTCTTTTTCTATGAGTATCTCGGCGTGTTTTTTGTAGATATCGCTACGCTCGCTCTGACGATAAGGGGCGTGTGGGCCGCCAATATCTGGGCCCTCGCTCCAATCTAGACCAACCCAGCGTAAGGCGTCCAAAATCATTTGTTCTGATTGCTCAGTCGAGCGAGTCTGATCAGTGTCTTCGATACGTAAGATGAATTCGCCGCCGTGAGCTTTGGCAAAGGCTAAGTTAAACAGGGCAATATAGGCAGTACCTACGTGAGGAAAGCCAGTTGGTGATGGGGCGATACGCGTACGTACAGGGCGCGTGCTGTCAGTAGAGGTTTGCATGATAAAAGTCTCAAAGTTTGCTATCGATATAAGCTATTAGTATAAATAGCGATGAAAGATATGAAGTCGATGTTAAGAAATAGCGTAAAATATAGCGCTAGTATAACAGAGACATGTGATATTTTTAATGAAAAGCCCTTCTAGTGCTTGACTACAGGTGTATCCTTGCGATAATAATGCTAAGCAAGTCATAACTTGTTTATTTTCATCTAATTACTGGCCAGTATGGTCGTCATCTATTGAGTTGTTTGTGTCCCTATCAAAGTCTAAGCCAAAATCGAAAGCCAGTCCTTCTGCCGCCGCTGATCTCTCTGAATCAGTGTCCAATCCTTCTGTTATAAAGGATGCGTCTACGCAAGATGTCGATCTGGATGTTACTCACGCCCGTCATGAGGGCGATATCACGTCTGATGAATTAAGTTTTGTCCATGATGCGGTGCTGCTGCAAGAGACTGTCGCTGCGGTGCTCGGCGTAAAATCCTTGCCCAAGCAAACAGAAGGTGACCAAAATAGCTTAAATATAAGTGGTATCTACGTTGATGCAACTTTTGGCCGTGGTGGCCATAGCCGACTGCTATTAAGTCAACTCGCCGATGATGCAAAACTGATTGTCTTTGACAAAGATCCAACAGCCATTAGCGTGGCTCAAGAGCTGGCAAGCAAAGACAGCCGTGTGCGTGTGGTTCACGATAGTTTTGCGACGTTGACCGACAGTCTGGCTGCTATGGGCATCAGTGAAGTTGATGGCTTAATGGCGGATTTGGGCATTTCATCACCGCAGATTGATGACGGTAGTCGCGGCTTTAGCTTTATACGCGATGGGGCAGTGGACATGCGCATGGATACCAGTCGTGGCCAGTCAGTTGCCCAGTGGCTTGAGCAGGTTGACGACGAAACCTTAGCCAATGTGCTTTATGAGTTTGGTGAGGAGCGTCATAGTCGCCGTATTGCGCGCGCTATCAAGCAAATGGACAGCTACGAGTCTACGCTTGAGCTGGCAGAGGTAATCAAAGAGGCGCATCCCAATTGGCAGCGCGGCAAACATCCAGCCACGCAAAGCTTTCAGGCCATGCGTATTTTCATTAATAATGAGCTGGGCGATGTCGACGACTTTTTAGCGCAAAGCATTCCTATCTTAAAATCAGGTGGGCAGCTTGCGGTCATTAGCTTTCACTCATTAGAAGATCGCCGTATCAAGCAGTTTTTGCAGCGACATAGCAAAGGGCAATATCCAGAAGACGAAAGCCTGCCAATGCCGCCGAATCGTCCGCGCTATTTTAGCAAGCCAAAACGTGTTGGCCCAAGCAAAGCTGAGACGAGTCAAAACCCGCGTGCGCGCAGTGCATGGTTGCGTATGGCAACTCGCACCGACACAGCTTATGAGCAGACAACAAAATCATAGAACAACATGATGCCACAAGTCATAGTCGAATAAGATTGGTGAGTTGTCAAAGATTGCTAATGTTTGTCTAAATGATGCGCAAATGTCCTAATGGCTACGCCACTGTTAAAAATCTGTAAATATTGTCTGTTAGGCTCAGCAGTTGGTTTTTATCTGCATGATAGTTGCACGGATTTATATG
>NZ_PJAT01000148.1 GCF_002836715.1 Psychrobacter sp. 4Dc | reverse complement strand
TGTGTATTATATAGATTTACAGTTGGGTGTCAAATATTATTTTAATATTTTTAGAAAATAATTATAAATCGGACTTGTAATCTATCAGAAACAGCACTCAAAGCCATGTATTATATAGCATTTCTAAAAATACACTTATTATCATTATTTGTTGTTTGGCGGTGAAAAGCTACTATACTATGGATGCTTTGCTCGTTATGGATGCTTTATTCGTTGAACACGGTTGATGGAGGTCAATATAAACACTTTTGCTATTAAAGATACTTTTACTAGCTGGACCTGGGGAGACTTAGCGGGTCTAGGTCTGGTGCTGCATATTGTACTTATGATAGTAATGACGCTGCGAGTAGTTTCTGTGCAACGCAATATTGGCGTGTCTATTGCGTGGGTTGCGGTGCTTTACACGTTGCCAGTATTTGGTTTTGTGGCGTACATCCTGCTTGGCGAGCCGATGATTGGACGACGCTATCGTGAACGCGTGGATCAAGCCAGCATCTTGATGAATGATATGGCAAGGCGTGAGCATCTGATTTTTGATAAAGGGCAAGACTTATTACCAACCAACTACCGCGGTGTTAGCCAAATAGGAACGCGCTGGACTGGGTTTGGTGTATTTCCCAATCATCAAATGCAGCTGTTGACGGATCCTGCTTCGATTTTTCAGCGTTTGATTGAAGATATCCATGCCGCCCAGCGTATTGTCCTTATGGAGTTTTATATTGTCTATCCAAAAGGACAGGTGCTAGAGGTCATAGAGGCGCTGTCTGTAGCGGCTCAGCGCGGCGTAGAGTGTCATATATTGGCTGATAGTGTGGGCAGCTTTAGCTTTATTAATAGTAGCGTGCACCGCAAATTAGAAAAAGCAGGGGTTTATGTCCATCAGTCATTGCCAGTAGGGTTGTTTAAGACATTATTTAAACGTTCTGATTTGCGCAATCATCGTAAAATGGTGGTTATCGATGAACATATTGGCTATATTGGCAGCTTCAACTTGGTTGATCCAAGGTTTTTTAAGCAAAATAAAAACGTTGGTCAATGGATTGATGTGGCGCTACGAACGACTAGCCAGCACTCAATTAGTATCAATACAGCGATGGCCAAGGTAATTGTTACCGACATCGGTGCTGAAAGTAATGACAATCTTGCCGAGCTGCATCAACGGGTTAATAACTATACTCGTAAGTTATATGTGATGCATCCGACCATCAATGATCTAAATAGCCGCGTGAAGGTATTGGCGGATACGATTGATGATCATGAGCAGCCAGATATAGGCGCCACCTCGATTGTCGTACCAAAGATGCCTGTCGTGGACAAAGTCTTGGCGCAGCTAATACCTTCAGCACCGCAGCTAACGGCTCATGTGATTTACAATACGTTAGTTTCTGTGATTCATCGTGCCAATAAGCGCATTCGCATTACCACACCTTATTTTGTCCCTGATGAGTCCCTATCGGGTGCGCTGACGATAGCGGCTAAGCGCGGCGTTGATGTGACGATTATCGTTCCTGAAAAGGTGGATTCATTTTTGGTACAACATGCTTCTCAGGCTTATTATCAAGAGTTGTTGGATGCAGGGGTAGCGATCGCCTTGTTTAGAGGTGGTTTGCTACACGCAAAAACAGTGGTTATCGATGATGACTACTGTTTATTTGGCACCGTCAATATTGATATGCGCAGCTTTTATTTAAATATGGAAGTCAGTTTGGCGATTTATACGCCAGAAATGGTCGCCCAAGTAGCGGACTGTCAGGAAGTCTATTTAGAAAACTGTCGAATCTTGGATAGTGATGAGTGGCAACAGCGTCACGGATCAAAACGCTTGTTTGATAATGTCGTGCGCTTGTTCAGTCCTTTATTGTAGCACTCAGATTTTTAGGGTAAGGTAATCTACCAGTACCGTTCTATTATTTTAGTAGTATTAGCACTTTTATAGCCTATGCTTTTTTGGTTTATCTATCTGTAAAGAGGACTCGCCTGTCTATGTCTGCATCACCTTTAACGCCACTTGACTATATTGCAGAAGGCTACTGGCAAGATTTCTTGGCTGAGCGTTCTATTGCAGGCGGTATTGCTTACGAAACTGAGCTGCGTGCTTGTACGTTAGATGAGTCGCTTGAGAGTTTACAGCGTATCGATACGCTATTGTCTCAAGTACGCCGAGATATGATCAAGAGCGGTATATGGGAAGAGGCGACGCTGCTGATCGATGAGCGCTATCGTAATTTCATGGTGTTTTTGGCGTTTTATGCCGGTCGTGTATTGGCGCAGCAGTGGCAAAGCAAGCCACATTGGTATGGTCAGTTTGAGCTGCGTAAACGTTACCCTGAGCTAAAGTTGATCACCGATGATTTTTATCAGCATATGGCAGTCGGTTATGATAATGACGGGGTTAAAGAGCGCTTATTTTTTGCTTTAGAGCCAATAGGGCTACGTCTGTTTGGTCATATTGATCGGCAGTTTGACGCAGTACAAGGCGGGCAAGTAGAGAGCGGGTTATATCAAGCGGTTAGCCTTAGACTACCGAATACTCTAAATAACGACGTTCATTCAGTGTCCGAATTAACAGCAGATAAAGTAGCAACAAACAAAGCAACAATACATAAAGCAACCACTCATCAAATCACTGAAAGTGGTAATCCGAGCGCCGATTCAAATGCGTATGTCGGTACTAGCCAATTAAATGTTTCTCTTAACAAGCCAGAGGAAGTATCGATAGGAGCTGAGTATCACCAAGCCAATATAGTTGTAACTGATAGTGAGAGTCGCGCAATTCAGTCTGCTATGCCTGATACGGTAACTGAGTTGCAAGCAAACGTAGTGCCTCCTGAGTCTGAGAATTCAATAAAGCCTGAGCTGACTAAAGTAACGAAGCCAACAGCCAAGCCTACGTCGTCTGTAAAAAGTACATCAACGCCAGAGATGTTTACGCAACTGCTCGTAGAGTTAGATGAGATAGAGCTCCCACAATCAGCTGGTGATATGCAGTATCAGCAAGCACGCAAAATATTAGATCAGTTCGAGCAGCATATTGCCAAACAGAACAAACCTCGTCGCCAAGTTATATTTTCAAATGATCACAACACGGCAAAAAACAAAGCGCTTCTAATACTACAAGCGGCTGCTGAAGATGGTAATACAGCGGCTATGTTACGTTTGGCCATGTATGAATTGTTAGGTGAAGGTTTGACAGCGGACAGTGACAACCAAAAAAAATCTGGCGTAGATTGGGTCAATCAAGCCGCTAGCAAAAACGACAGCCGTGCTCAGCGTCTACTCAGTAAAATGTATTATCAAGGAGTAGGGGTGTCTCAAGATATAGATAGCGGTAAATACTGGTTAGAGCAAGCGGCAGATAATGGTCATGCAGAAGCGGCCAATCTGGTCAAGCAATGGCAGCAAGCAGATATGCTGCTGACCACACAGAAGCAAGAGCAGCACAGCACCAAGCGTTATCAGCTGTTAATCGGCGCAATCATCGCAGTCGCTTTATTGATAATAATCATTATCTAATAACTATTTACTCAGTAACTTTTTAAAAGCTTATTGTTACAGCTTAAATTCAGGTAGAATTGGCGCGCTCTACCTTTACCCTTTTATTGTTTGATTCATAACTAATTTGGGCTGTTCCATGCCATCATCTAATACCCCGTCTGACCACTCTGCAAATCCAATTGACCCTGTATCATCGCCTAATCGTGCGGTACACGAGACACCTTTATATTATCAGTCTCTTATTAAGTTGCTAAAGCCACTATATCGTCTGCAAGTATGGCGTCGATCTCATAAAAACGACAACTATCAGCAGGAAATCGATCAGCGTTTTGGTAAGCAGTATCCACCGCGTCCAGTGGTCAAAGCTGATATCGATAAAGGGGTGATTTGGTGCCACGCAGTCTCACTAGGTGAGACCAATACGGTTGCGCCTTTATTAGATATGTTATTGGCTAATGGCTATCAGATATGGTTGACCAATACGACTCAGACAGGTTTTGCTCGTGGTGCCAGTCGTTTTGCAGAACAGATAGCTCAAGGTCAGATGAGTCATAGCTATGTGCCAGTCGACAGCCCTGCTGTGATCGAGACTTTCTTAACGCACGTACAGCCTATCGCTGCGTTGTTTGTAGAAACAGAACTATGGGCAAATATCTTGACCAAGTTATCCCAGCACCGTATTCCAAGTATTCTGGTCAATGGTCGACTATCTGCTTCTTCTTTTCAGAGCTATCAAAAGATTGGTGCAGTCAGCGCCAGTATGATGAAAAACCTCTCCTTAATTATTGCGCAAGACAGCGACTCTGCTAAACGCTTTAGACAGTTAGGGGCTAGTAGCGCCCAAATTCGTGTGGCAGGCTCATTAAAGTGGGTAATCAATGCGTCCAAAGCTGATGACCAAGCGAGAGAAGATAATAGTATTTATAATAAGAAAGCTGATCTGCGAGCAGAGTTTGGTATGGCAGATCGTCCTGTGTGGGTAGCTGCGAGTACTCATGATGGCGAAGAGGCAGCAGCATTGTCATTGCAGCAGCAACTACTGTCTCAAGTGACATTAGCAGATACGTTGCTTGTTATTGTCCCTAGGCATCCTGAGCGTTTTGATGCAGTAGCAGATCTCATTCAGAAAACTGGGTTAAATATGGCTCGGCGCAGTGATGGGGAAGCCATTGATGCAGACACGCAAGTCTATCTAGCAGATAGCATGGGTGAGATGATGACTTGGTATACATTGGCAAATGTAGCATTTGTGGGCGGCTCGCTGGTAGATATTGGTGGGCATAATCCAGTGGAGCCTGCTAGTGTGGCAACGCCTGTACTGATGGGGGGTTACACTCAGTCTTGCCAAAGCGTAATAGACAAATTGGCTAGCGTAGGCGCTGTATATCAGCCAAGTAATGATTTTTATTGTCCAATCGAGTCAAATAGCTCAAGTAGTTCGGATGCACAGATAGTCAGTGATGATCAGTTAAAGGCGAATAAAAAAACTTCTCGTAAGAAAACAGCTTATAACTATGAAGACGCTGTGAGCATTTATACGCAGCTGGAGACTTGGCTGTGCAATTTGCCATTGGCCGCGCAGGCTGGGCAAGCTGGCGAGCAAATGACGATACAGCAGCAAGCGGTATTGACCCGCCAATTTACGATGATTGAAGACGCTATCGAGATGTCTTCCAACCAAGATAGCTTATGAACTGTATATTATTGCCCGCTGAAAACTTCTCATCAGATACAGCAAAAATCGATTCCTTGTCTCAAGTCAGCCATGTGACTAAAGTGCTGGGCGCGAAAGTCGGTGATACGCTTAAAATTGGCCAAATCGGCGGCAATCTGGGTACTGCTGTTATCGAAGATATTACCGCTGACAGCATTCAGTTAAGTAACGTCCAGCTCAATACTGTGCCGCCTGCCAAATTAGACTTAACTGTTATTCTGGCGTTACCGCGCCCTAAAGTGCTACGGCGATTGATTATGGATATGACGGCGCTTGGTGTACGCGATATCATTCTTATCAATAGCTACCGTACCCAAAAAAGCTATTGGCAAAGCCCAATGCTTGAGCGGATAGACGAGTTTGTATTAGAAGGCCTGCAACAAAGCATCGATACAATTGTTCCTAATATTATGCTACAAAAACGTTTTAAGCCATTTGTTGAAGACACACTTGCAAGTCTAATGAGCAATCGAGCGATTGTCGCGCATCCTTATAGTCAGCAGTCTTTTTCTGAGTTTTTACAACTACAACCATCACGAGAGCTACCGAGTATAGTCTGTATAGGCGCTGAAGGTGGTTGGATTGACTATGAGATAGAGCTGTTGTCAGCACAAGGCTGCACGCCTGTACATATAGGCTCTCGTATCTTACGTACAGAAGCTGCGGTCAATGCGATCTTAGGGCAATGGTTGCTTTAGATGGACACTAAAACGCGTCGCTAGACCAAACTATGGAAAGAGCGGTTAAAAAATAGTTCTTAAAAATCAATGCTAAAGACTCATCACAGGTATATTTACCAGTTAAACAAATGTATTGATAATTAATCTCACTTCCATTAGTATGTTGCTTTGATATATTATGGCCTGATTACTGTTAACGCTTAGCAAGTCATCGTTATAATTACTGTTATTGGTGGTGTTCTAAAAAGTATGCTGGCGATAAAAGTCAATAAGAAATCTAAGCTAAGTTCTCTGATTCTATAAAGCTTTCAAGGCTTCAAAAATTGTTCAAATTTTAATCAGCATACTTTTTGACACACCACCCTGTTATTTTGTCTCACCATCCGTCTTACTTTTTTTACAGCATTACTATGGGGAAAACCATGTCATTGAACGCTATCAGCGCTAATCTAACCTCTACGAAGCTTATTCTACCTGCAGCCGTATTTGGCATGATGTTGGGTTTGGCAGGTTGTAGTAATTCTTCAACCACAGAAGAGAGCGTAGAAGTAGAGTCAACAGAAACAGGTGCTGAGCAGCAAGCAGCAACTGATGAAGCTACAACTGCTGATGGTCAGACAATTACTATCTACTCATCACGTAATGAGCAGCTGATTAAGCCATTGTTAGATCGCTATACTGAGCAAACAGGCGTAAAAGTTGAACTGGTTACAGACCAAACTGGGCCTTTGATGGCGCGTCTAAAAGCTGAAGGTCAGAATACTCCAGCTGATATGCTATTGACCGTTGATGCTGGTAACTTATGGCAGGCTGCAGAGCAAGGCCTATTACAACCAGTATCGTCTACTGTGTTAGAAGCTAATGTCCCTGCAAAATACCGTGATCCAAAAGGTCAGTGGACTGGTTTGTCACTACGTGCACGTACTATCTTTTATGACCCAAGCAAAGTCACTGCCGACCAGTTATCTACTTATGCAGATTTGGCCGATCCAAAATGGAAAGGCAAATTATGCCTACGCACGTCTAAAAAGGTTTATAACCAATCACTTGTTGCTAGTATGATGGAGCACTTGGGTGAAGAGAAAACGGAAGAAATCGTTCGTGGTTGGGTAGATAATTTAGCCACTGATGTGTTCAGTGATGATACCAGTATGCTTGAAGCCATCGCTGCTGGTCAGTGCGAAGTAGGTGTGGCGAATAGTTATTATTATGGTCGCATACTAGATGAAAAACCAGATTTTCCTGTTAATATATTCTGGGCAAACCAAGGCACAACTGGTACGCACGTAAATATCTCGGGTGCTGGTGTAGTGGCAAGCTCAGACAATCCAGATGGTACGCTTAAATTGATAGAGTGGTTGTCATCTGATGAGGCACAAGGTCTTTATGCCAGCTCAGATAAAGAATTCCCAGTTAAAGAAGGTATTGATGAGTCAGATATGCTTAGATCATGGGGTCCGTTCAATAAAGATGATATCAGTGTGCAGAAGTTTGGTGAGCTACAAACCCAAGCGATTCAATTAATGGACAAAGCAGGTTATAAATAAGGGACTGCCAATCATAGTTTTGCTAATCTCAGAATCATAACCTTTAAGCAGTAGCTCTTAAAGGTTAGTTATTGAAGATAATCTGTCCAGATAATGACGATTTTGAGTTCGGTATAAGCTTACAAGGTCTCTATACGTATGACACGGTAATGATAATATGATCACAACGCCAGACGCGTCTGTTAGTCAAAACGATACTGTCGATGATGGTATTAATGATAAGCAGACTGTCAGCCAAGACCACGCCCTTCGTAAACGTATTATCTCGAAATCAGTCTTAGGGCTGATTTCGTTGTTTATGCTAGTACCGATTTTAATCGTGCTGCTGTCGTGGACTCAGCCAGTGGCAGAGATTTGGACACACATGGCAGACTATGTACTGCCGCAAGTGCTCAAGAACACGGCGATTTTATTGCTTATGGTGACTGTCGTTTCAGGTACTATTGGTACTGCTCTGGCTTGGGTTACTAGTATGTATCGTTTCCCTGGTCAGCGTTTCTTTTCGTGGGCATTGATGTTGCCACTTGCCATCCCTGCTTATGTATTGGCATTTGTCACCATCGGGATTGTTGATTTTAGTGGGCCGCTACAGACAGCTCTGCGCGATTCTGGTATTAGTACTGCCATACCGTCGATAAGGAATGTATGGGGTGCAGGCTTGGTATTATCGCTAGCGTTTTATCCTTATATATATCTGCTCGCGCGTCAGGCATTTTTATCACAAGGCAGGCGAGCGATAGAAGCGGGGCAAATGCTAGGTTTGAGTCGTAGCCGTGTATTTTTCCGATTGGCGCTACCACAAGCATTACCGTGGATCATTGGTGGCTTGCTGCTAGCCAGTATGGAAACCTTAGCGGATTTCGGGGCAGTATCGGTATTTAATGTCGATACTTTTACTACTGCCATTTACAAGGCATGGTTTGGTTTTTTCAGTTTGACCACAGCGGCTCAGCTAGCAGCCTTGCTTATTGGTGTGATTTTTATCGTGGTATTGTTTGAGCAGTATTGGCAAGCGAAGCGTGGTAGCTCACTGACCCAAGGTAGCAGCCAACGCTTTGAAGCCAGCAAACCTGCCAAACTGGCCATGACACTGCTGTGTACGCTCATTTTTTTAATCGCCTTCTTAATACCTTTTTTGCAGCTCATCTATTGGACAGCACTGAATTTTCGCCAAGATTTTGATGCACGTTACATTGATTTTGTCACCAACAGCCTCATGATTGCTAGTATAACCACGCTGTTTATTGCCTTTTTAGCCATTATTATTGCGTGGATCAAACGGCAGTATCCTGATAAATCGACTAAGCTAATGACCACTTTAGCCAATTTGGGCTATGTCGTACCGGGGACTGTATTGGCGGTAGGGATATTTATACCTATTGCGTGGCTTGATAATCAAATGATTGCCTTTGGTATCACCTCACAGCAAGTGCTCTCTGGCAGCGTCATTGTTATGCTACTGGCGCTATCGACACGTTTTATGACGGTGAGTTTTCAGCCAGTTGACAGACAGTTGCAGCGATTGACAGTCAATCAAGAAGCTGCTGCAAAATTACTTAGCGACAGTCCTTATCAGCGCTGGCGTCATGTGATGCTGCCTGTACTTAGCCCTGGCGTATTGACTGCATTACTGATGGGCTTTGTCGAAGTGATGAAAGAGATGCCCATTACTCTGATGACAAGGCGTCAAGGCTGGGACACGCTTGCAGTACGAGTGTTTGAAATGACGAGCGAAGGCATGTGGGGGCGAGCAGCGTTACCGAGTTTGCTAATCGTACTGGTTGGTTTGCTCCCTGTTTGGATATTACTGCGTCAAAGCGACAAACACAGTTAGTAACAACAAAGCTAATAGCAATAATTTGGCATAAGTTTAACAGCACACTCGTAGTGTCAGTTATATTATAATTTGCTCTGTTTTATCGATGGTTTTACTTACTAATAGCGAACTGGTACCGTCTATGTACACTGATTCAATGAACGACTCTACAAATGCTAAGTCAGAAAAGGCTCGGGCTAGCCATACGCCTGTAGCAAAATCACCAATGTCACAAAATAGAATCAATCCAATTCAGCCGAATAAAACTGTAGAGCAGAGCAATACCTCACAACAAAATACTGAGAAACATATCGCGACGGATCCTTATTTTAGTGTGCAAAATCTCATCGTAGGCTATGACGATACTATTGTTGTCAATGGTCTATCATTGATGCTAGAACAAGGCGAGATTGGTTGCTTCTTAGGTTATAGCGGCTGCGGGAAGACCACAGCACTTCGAGCAATCGCGGGACTGGAGCAAAGTCGCGGCGGCACTATCTATCTAAATAATCAACGCTTAACTGAAAAAACAGCTCGCCAATCATTCGCAGTTGCGCCAGCTAAGCGTGGCATGGGCATGGTGTTTCAAGACTATGCTCTGTTTGGTCATTTAAGCGTGGCAAAGAACATCGCCTTTGGTCTCAATAAATGGCCAGCTGCTGACAAAAAAGCCCGTGTGGCTGAGATGCTAAGCTTAGTTGAATTGACTGAACATGCAGACAAACGTCCTAATGAGCTTTCTGGTGGTCAGCAGCAGCGTGTGGCTCTCGCAAGAGCGCTAGCACCCAAACCAAAACTACTATTACTTGATGAACCATTCTCTAATCTAGATGTAGTACTGCGTGAGTCATTGGCAATGAATGTCCGTGATATCCTCAAACGTACTAATACCACAGCGATTTTGGTCACTCATGATCAAAATGAAGCGTTTGCACTAGCGGATAAAGTAGGGGTAATGGATAAAGGACGATTGGTACAATGGGCGCGACCAAGCGAGCTGTATCATGAGCCTGTCAGCCCTTTTGTCGCTGAGTTTGTGGGCGAAGGCGCGATGATAGACGGTATTATCAAAGAAGGTCATGTTGAGACGGCACTGGGGAATATCTATCGCCGCATGGAAGTCTATGATGAATCAGGACAACCACAGTACTGCGAATATGATTATCCAAATGGTACGCCAATCAAAGTACTCGTGCGCCCTGATGATATTATTCATGATGATGACAGTACACAGACAGCTTTGGTTATTGGACGTGTGTTTCGCGGTGCCAACTATTTGTACCGACTGCAGTTAGATGACGGACAGACTGTCTTATCCTTAGTTGCGAGCCATCATAATCATGCAATCGGCTCGTATATTGGCATCTTGCCTTTGCTAGAGCATGTTGTAGTCTTTGATGAAAAAGACATTAATGCCACTACTTGGTCAGAATACGATAGGTCATCGAGAATGGATGAAGAGGTTTAGCCGTCTTCATCCATTTTTGAGCTATCGTCTAAATTTACCGTTTAGCCAAAATATGTAAATAACGACCAAGCCACTTGTACGGCTCTAATTGTGAGTAGCGTAACTCCATTCTAATCACTGCATCTGGGTCGTTGTGACCGCCACGCTTGAGCGGCGCATAATCATGAAATACCCGCAAGCCACTGCTACGTACCGTCTGATAATCATGCGCTTTGAGCCAAGACTCGACTTCTTCTTTAGCCACGGGATAGTTCGGGGTGAGGCTTTTCTTATTGTCCGCTTTGTAATCGTTACCATCAAGTAAGCTATCGAGTAAGTTAAAATTTCCCATGATAAGATTGCGATAATCGAAACTTGCTGGATTATAGAAGCAGACGGATAGCGCGCCACCATCTATTAAGTGCTTATCAAAAAAGTCCATGACAGCCGCTGGTTCTGCTAACCATTCAAGTAGCGCGTGCGACATAATCAAATCAAATTTTTCTGTCTCTGTCTCTGTCTCTGTCTCTGTCTGAGCCAGTTTTTCTTCAAGCGCTTGATAAGGGCAAATATACCAAGTGATGTCTAGCTTTTTATCGATTTTCTCTGCGCTCGCTTTTGCCTTCTCAAGCATATTTGCTGAGATGTCATTTATGACTACGTTATGACCTTGAGCAGCAAGTTCTATCGCAATTTGCGCAAGCCCTGCACCCACATCCAAGATGCGTAAAGGTCGCCCAAGCGCCTCACTCATTTGTGCGCTATATTCGAAAATATCACGGCGTAGCACAGCCAATCGAATCTCGCCTTTTAAACCACCATAGACTTTCTTTTCGAAATGATCGGCAATGGCATCGAAACTACGATCTGCTCGATCGTTTTCTGCTGGTATAGAAAGGTTTGAGTCAGGCTGGCTATCTTGATGTCTAATTGGCATAAGGTATTTAGTTCAATAAGTAAGAGGGTCAAATTAATAAAACTATTCAGTATTAACTAGCGTTTCAGGCGTCTGTTAATTACCCATTTAAAAACGACCTTCGCTAATACAATAACGACAAATACCACAATAACAAACACCCACATACCATTGCCTTGTAGATTCTCTTGATAGGCTTTTGACAAGTATGCTGATAAAGCCATCGCGGCTAAAAGTGCTCCCCAACGGACATAAGGGACAGCGCGATTGTTATGGTTAGGAAAGCTAGCCACATAATCGCTAGAAAAACTGTATAGCACCATTGCTAAAATCCAAACAATTGCAAGAATGATATCCATAATAAAAGTAGCCTGTTAGGTCGTTATGTAAGTGCTATAAAAGATGAGGTAGTGTAGCGTTTAGAAATTTTTTGTCCAGTATCACTAAAAAATAACCGCATTAAAGTGGTTTAAATCATAATGTGCTCATGAGAATAATATGATTTTGAAAGCTATTAGCTTATGGCAAAGCATTATGGTTATGAAAACAATATGACCATAAAAACAATCAGTTCACGTCAGAGACAGTTGTAGGTGTTGTTGTATTGGCTAAATATTCTAAGCATCCTAGTTGTTTGCCAATAGAGCTTATATGCAAACCACGTATGAGCTCTATGCTCAAGATTTTAGCGTTAAATCAAATGTCATGTTGAACTGTAGATAGAAATATAAGTATCCACTCAGTTAGTCAAAATAAATCTTGTCGAACTGTAGCTAATGAGTATAGTATTTTTCTATTTAATATCCATCAGATACGGAGAATAAACAATGAAATCAATCAGCACAGCACTACTCGCTTTAGTATTTGCCTTTACATCTATAAGCCAAGCACAAGCTCGAAATACGCCTTGTTCGGGTAAAATGGGCGGGGTGTCTCATTGCTCAGCAGATGGTAAGTTCGTCTGTAAGAATGGCAAAATCAGCCAATCAAAAAAAACCTGTCATTAGAATTATTTTAGCGTGTGTCAATAATTCAAAATATCACTGTGAATGAACCGTCTAGCTTGATTTTAATGGTACTCAGAACCCCCTAAATCAGCAAATTTGTGCTAAAATAGCTTCTTTTATTAAACATTAAAACTATCGCTATTTTCCTATTGTTTTGCACGTGTAGCAGTGTTTTTTTATGGTATGTATTTTGGTCATGACTGCCCATTTATGTGGCAGTATTTTTATATGATCTATGGGTGCCATAAGCGATGTGTCAACGTTAGAAAAAAATGTGAGTGAAGGAGTGTATATGAGCGAATCGGTCAGTCCTATTGGCATCGTAGATGAACTAAAGCAGTCGTATTTGGATTATGCGATGAGCGTGATCGTCTCGCGTGCGCTGCCTGATGTGCGTGATGGGTTCAAACCTGTACACCGCCGCGTGATGTATGCCATGCACGTGCTATCAAACGATTATAATAAACCGTACAAAAAATCAGCACGTGTGGTCGGTGATGTTATCGGTAAGTACCATCCACATGGCGATAGTGCCGTCTATGATGCCATCGTCCGTATGGCGCAGGATTTCAGCTTGCGCTATCCAATGGTTGACGGTCAAGGTAACTTTGGCTCGATCGATGATGATCCTCCGGCAGCGATGCGTTATACCGAAGTACGTATGACCAAGCTGACCCACCAAATGCTTGCTGATTTGGACAAAGATACGGTCGATTGGGAAGACAACTACGACGGCTCTGAGCGCATGCCAAGCGTAATGCCAGCGCGTATTCCTAACCTATTGGTCAATGGTGCGACGGGTATTGCCGTTGGTATGGCGACCAATATGGCCCCGCATAATCTGACCGAAGTGATTAATGCTTGTCTGGCCTATGCTGAAAACCCACAAGTTTCAGCTGAAGAGCTGATGTCACATATCTCAGGTCCTGATTTTCCAACCGGCGGTATTATCTATGGTCGCGCGGGCATTTTAGATGCTTATCGTACGGGTAAAGGCCGCTTGCATATTCGTGGTCGTTATCATATCGAGCCGATGAGCAATTCTGGCGTCAACCGCGATCGTGAGCGCATCGTATTCACCGAAGTACCTTATCAGGCGAACAAAGCCAAGTTGATTGAGCGTATCGCAGAGCTGGTCCGTGATAAAAAAATCGAAGGTATTAGCGAAATTCGTGATGAGTCTGATAAAGATGGTATGCGTATCGCTATTGATTTGCGTCGCGGCGAGACTGCTGAAGTTATTGTTAATAACCTATTTCTACAAACGCCGCTAGAGTCTAGCTTTAGTATCAATATGGTGGCGCTGGATAATGGTCAGCCAAAACTATTGACCTTGCGTCAGCTTATCGCTGCATTTGTCCGTCATCGTCAAGAAGTGGTGACACGTCGTACGATTTATGAATTGAACAAAGCCCGCGTTCGTGGTCATTTGCTAGAAGGTCTAACGGTTGCTCTAGCCAATATCGACGAAATTATCGCGACGATTAAAGCTTCTGCAAACCGTGGCCTAGCACGTGAAAGCTTATTAAATAACACGTGGGGTTCAGGTAGCGTCGTTGCGATGCTTACAGCTGCTGGTAGTCAATCAGTACGTCCTGAGTTTATCGAAGGCGAAGATCCTAAAGCGCCGTTTGGTCTGATCGAAGGTGAAGAGCGCTATCGCTTGTCACTTGAGCAGGTCAATGCGATTTTAGATATGCAATTGCATCGTTTGACGGGTCTTGAACAAGACAAGTTGACTGAAGAATACCAAGACCTATTACGTGAAATTGCACACTTAGAGTCTATCCTTGGCGATTTTGACAAGTTAATGGCTATTATCTCTAATGAGATGATCGAGATTCGTGATAACTTTGGTGATGAGCGCCGTACCGATATCATCGATTCACGTATGGACTTTAGTCGTGAAGACCTTATCCCTGAGCAAACGGTTGTCATGACAGTGTCGCGTACTGGCTACGCCAAAACTCAGCCGATTGATGACTATGTCGCACAAAAACGCGGCGGTAAAGGTAAGTCTGCCACGGCAATGAAAGAAGACGATGTAATCGATCATTTAGTCGTGACATCAACACATTCTACGGTACTGTGTTTCACTGATAGTGGACGTGTCTTTAGTCTACGTGGTTTTGAAGTGCCGATTGCCAGTCGCGGTGCTCGTGGTCGTCCATTGGTCAATCTAATTGGCCTAAATAGCGACGAAACCGTTACAACCATACTACCAATTCCAAAAATCGTAGAAGAGCTACCTGCGAAAGGCGACGCATCACTAGCAGGCGACTTAGTAGACAATGATGATCTAGAAGATAGCAACCAAGCAGAGCCGCCTTTTGTCTTCTTTGCCACGGCCAACGGTACAGTGAAGCGGGTAGAGCTGAAGCAGTTTGCCAATATTCGCTCGAACGGTTTGATTGCAGTTGGATTAGAAGACGGTGATAAATTGGTCAGCGCTCGTATTACTAATGGCAGCCAAGAAGTCATGTTGTTTGCCTCAAGTGGTAAAGCCATTCGTTTTGATGAAAACGATGCGCGTGCGATGGGTCGTACTGCTAAAGGCGTCCGCGGTATGCGTCTGGCTACTGACGAATTTATCAAATCATTAGTCGTTATCGAAGATGATGTCCGTGAAATTCTGATTGCTTGTGAAAATGGCTTTGGTAAACGTACCTTTATCGATGAGTTCAATACACAAAATCGTGGTGGTGGCGGTGTGATCGCTATCAAGACCAGCGAGCGTAATGGTGTGTTAGTACGAGCGACCAAGGTTGACGCTACTGATGATATTATTCTAATCTCTGATAAAGGCACATTGGTTCGTACCCCAGTTGAGCATGTAGCGAGCTCTGGTCGTAATACACAAGGCGTAACATTGATTCGTCTGTCAAAAGATGAAAAACTGGTTGCTATGGCGCGTGTTGAGCACGAAGAAAGTGATGACGAGCTTATCGATGCCATGAGAGAAGACGGTACGTTTGAGGTAGAAGGTCAGGAGCAGATAGATATTGATGCGACAACTGACAATACTGCAACTACTGACGTCGATGATGTGATTGATATTGCAAACGATCATAAACCAAGTGACAATCTATAATAGACTAACTATGCATAAGACGATGACGAGTAATAGTCTTGGTAATTAGCTTTTGAGTCTAGTCTCTTAGCATTTTTCTAGAAAAAAGCCTCTGACGTTATCGTCGGAGGCTTTTGTTTTTTCATTCTCATTTTCTCAATACTGTAAATAAGGTTCTATTTTTTAAGGCTGTTGTTATGCTTACGACCAATCAAACTTTTCAGGGAACGGTTGCTTCGGTATCATCGAGCTTTTTATTCTCGATGATGTTTCTGTTTGGGCTGTTTATGTTGCCTTTGACGGGTACTCAAGTTGCATCATGGCGCGTATTGATGATGCTGTTGAGTCTGATGTTACTAGTCAGTTTTACCAAGCAGTGGCAACATGTGTTTGATTATATAAAGACGCTAAAAACAGTCAAGGAATGGCTGATATTTATATTGCCAGCGCCAATCCTAGGCGGACAGATTTGGCTATTTATGTGGGCGCCCGTTAATGGGTTTGGGCTGGATGTGACATTGGGCTATTTTTTGCTGCCGCTCGTGATGATCGTAATTGGTCGGTTTTTTTATCATGAGTATATGAGTGTATTACAGTGGGTCGCTGCGATATTTGCAGCACTTGGCATCGGTTACGATATCATTCAGTATGGATCGGTCTCTTGGGTGACACTGTTTGTATGCTTGGGTTACCCACCATATTATCTGCTTCGTCGCACACTTTCTGTACCGCCCATTACAGGGTTATTGTTTGATTTGACGCTGTTGACACCAGTTGTGCTCATCGTGCTCTACATGACAGGCGGTTTTGATGTTGCGGCGCAAGACGTGAAGTTCTGGTATCTACTGCCACTGCTTGGTGCTTTTAGTGCGCTTGCGATGTCGCTGACGATGATTGCCAGTAGCAAGCTGCCTGTTTCACTGTTTGGAGCGCTAAGTTATATAGAGCCAATGCTGTTATTCGTATTGTCTATTACTATTTTGAGTCAAAGCCTTGAAGAAGGTGGTTCGCTCTTTATGTACGGCATGATTACGCTTGCGCTACTGGTTATGATGGCTGATAGCATAAAAGGCTATCTCGTTCGTCAGCGTAATGATCGCTTGCATGGCTATAGAGAGCTTCAGATTGGCGGCTTTCCACCGCGTCGTCATTTTATCAATCAGCGTATCGATGGCGTGCTAAAAGCCCATCGTTTTCGCAAGATTCGTCGTTACCAAAAGAAGATGGATAAGATACAACAAAAAATCCAACAACTTGATGCAAAATAAGTATTTACCTGCATTAAATTTACTCAATTTAAAAGTTTAGACACTAGATGAACAGTGGCATTGCTTATTCATTCTGACTTTGACATAATGCCGACCATGATGTAAGCCTAGTACATCAAAAGCGTTCAACTTAGATTGCGCGACGACCTTATATGCAAAAGCCTCAGACGTTCTCGTCTGAGGCTTTTGTTTTTTTTAAAAATTGCCATGGATGTGCCCCAATCTTTAAAGGCTGTTGTGATGCTGACTACTAACCAAACCTCGCAGGGTACAATCACTGCTGTCGCTGCAAATTTTTTATACTCATTGCTGTTCTTATTTGGTCTACTGCTGCAACCATTATCAGGTACGCAAGTCGCTTCGTGGCGCGTGCTGACAATGTTTTTTAGTCTAGTACTGCTGGTAAGCGTATTAAAGCAGTGGCAGCACATTTTTGATTATTTAAAAACACTAAAAAATGCAAAAGAGTGGTTTTTATTTATATTACCTACACCGATTTTGGGCGCACAAATTTGGATATTTATGTGGGCGCCAGTCAATGGCTTGGGGCTCGAGGTAACGTTGGGTTACTTCCTATATCCGATGATTATGATCGTTGTCGGCAGGTTCTTTTACAACGAAGACATGAGCTTACTTCAGTGGGCTGCTATCGTATGTGCAGGTCTTGGTATCGCTTACGATATTTTTGAGTATGGGGCTATTTCTTGGGCTACTTTATTTGTTTGCTTGGGTTATCCTCCTTATTATCTACTACGCCGCAAGTTGGCTGTGCCGCCTATTACTGGTCTGATTTCAGACCTTGTATTATTGTTACCAGTGGTATTGGTCGCGCTGTATATGAATGGCGGTTTTGAAGTAGCAATCACCAACCACAAGCTTTGGTATCTGTTGCCGTTATTAGGCATCATCAGTACCGCTGCAATGTCACTAACAATGGTAGCGAGTCAGAAGCTGCCTGTCTCACTATTTGGGACTTTGTGCTACCTTGAGCCAATATTCTTGTTTATCTTCTCAATCGCAATTTTAGATCGTAACTTACATGATGGTGGCTCCATGCTGATGTACAGCATGATTTTCATCGCATTGCTGATTATGATTGCTGATAGCGCATTAGGTTATATGGCGCGTAAACGTGAAGACCGTTTACATGGCTACAATGAGCCACAAGTAGGCAGTTTTCCACCACGTCGCCGCCTGAAAAATCGCCGTATTAAAGGCGTGCTAATCGCGCATCGATTCCGCCAGATCAAAAAATATCAGCAAAAGATAGATAAAATGACGCGTAAGATTGAAGCATTACATTTAGATTGATGTCAAAGAGTACGCCGTCTTAGATAGTATCGATTCGGTAGGCATAGTTTTCCAGCATGTCTGCCAACTCACAGTATTAAAGAAGTACAAATTACGCTATTATCGAGAGCAGTAGTGCCGCGATTGAGTGAACATATGGCGCTATATCTGAGATATTATGGCTGATTTACTACAATATATAACTAGGACGGTTTATGTTACATCTTCATCATTTAGCAAACTCGCGCTCGTTTCGTATTATTTGGCTGTTGGAAGAGCTCGACGCCGATTATAAACTGACTTGCTATGAGCGCAATAAAGCATACCGTGCTCCTGATAGCTTAAAGCAAGTGCATCCGATTGGTAATGCACCGATACTAGAAGCGGACGATCGTGTGCTGATTGAGTCAGGGTTTATCATTGAATATTTGATTAGGCATTATGATAAAGAAAAGCAGTTCAAACCTGACGATAATAACGAAGCAGCGTGGGAAGCCTATACGTTTTGGCTACACTTTGCAGAGGCTTCATTGATGCCACTGTTGGTCATGCGTTTGGTATTCACAAAAGTAGTGTCTCAGTCGCCGATGCTAATCAAACCTATCAGCAAAAAAATCCAAGGTCAGATTGAAAAAAACATGATCAGTAGCGGTTTGGAGAAGATGCTAGATATGATGGAGCGTCACTTACATGAAAATCATTGGTTTGCAGGTAGTGAATTTAGCGCCGCTGATATTCAAATGCATCTTGCGGTCTTAGGTGCCAATGCTGGTGCAGGTTTAGATCAGAGTAAATATACCAATCTTTTGAACTGGCTCAAACGCTGCGAAGAGCGAGATGCCTTTAAGCGAGCAGAAAAAAAGGGCGGCCGTCTGAATTTTTAGAGGATACTGGTATAATCATCTCTCAACGCTTAAGTAGCCATGTAGACCAAAGGCTTTGTTTATGAATAAACAAAGCCTTTTTTAGGATAATGTTATGACAGAACTAAACACTTCGAATAAAGACCATCTGAAACAAGATAGCCTAGACAAAGATGACAATCAGTCAGCAACTCAAACATCACTTAATAAGCAAGATACTAGTATGCAAGAAAATAATAGACAACAGATTAATAGCCAACAAGTCTCTATCAAGTCGTGGTCACAGAAAATTCTAGTGGTAATTCTATGTGCAGCGAGCTTTTATGGTGGCTGGAAATCTTACGAATCGAATATGGTAAACGAGTGCACCGCCAATGGTGGACAAATGGTTGAAGGTCAAAAAACCATGATATGCCAACTGTCGTAGCTAGGACATATTCTCCGTTTATCTCATTTCTGTTATCGTTTTAGAATGAAGAGACGTTCTCGTAAGTCTGAGCCAGTATTCCTGATAAATAAAAGGCATCACTATGCTAAAGCTAACCTTTTTGGGCACCTCTGCAGGTGTACCGACCAAACAGCGTAATGTGACCGCATTGGCAATAGAGTGTCTGAATCCGCATAGCTCTGGCGTACAGCAAGGGAGTCGTCAACAGAACACTCAGAGTAAGAAATCGCGTCCATGGGTGCTGATTGATTGTGGTGAAGGCACACAGCAGCAGTTGCTACATACCAAGCTCTCCTTGCATCAATTGGCTGCTATCTGCATCACTCATGTACATGGTGATCATTGCTACGGTTTACCAGGGCTATTAGCAAGCGCTGCCATGTCAGGGCGCCGTGAACCATTAACTTTGATTGCCCCAAAAGCGATTGCCAAATTGCTTGATGCCATTACCTTAACCACGGAATTGTATTTACCTTTTGCTCTTAATTTTGTAGCGATTGAAGAGGTGTTAGCTGAGCAAGGTGATATGAACAAGGTTAACATTAGCTTAAGCGACCAACATCAGCTTTATATTGATATCACGCGGCTATCACATCGGGTTGCTTCTCATGCCTTTGGTATTACCCATACTATTAGCCGCCGCATCCTTAATACAGATAAGCTTGTGGCAGATGGTATTCCAGCAAGTGCACTATGGGGCAAGTTACAGCAAGGCGAAGATGTCACGACTGAGGATAATAGACAATTGCACTCAGTAGACTATGTTGATGAGGAAATACAGCGTACGCGAATAGTGGTGGCAGGAGACAATGATACGCCAAATTTGTTAAGCGAAGCCGTTGCCGATGCGGATTTATTGGTGCATGAAGCCACTTATACGCATGAGGTCATGATGGCTATTCAAGCCAGAAACCCTGACTATGACCCAATGCATAGCAGTGCGCATGTGGTGGGCACATTCGCGCAAAAGATGAACCTGAAAAACATCATTTTGACCCACTTTAGCGCTCGCTATCAGAACTTTGATAATCCAGATAGCGAAACGCCAAATATGGCATATATTCGCTTAGATGCGCAAAGTGTCTATCAAGGCAATCTATGGCTGGCAGAAGATTTTGCTCAATATACAGTTGATGGGGCTACCGATTTGGCAGACAATCGAGAGGACAACCGCGTGCAGTATATAGGCTCTGCACGCAGTGATTAGACATGGCTAAGCTTAAATATGACCTAGCGCTTACTGTCTTCGATAGCCAATTGTGTTTCACCACTCCAAAAGCGGCTGAACTGATAAGCAACTCGTCCTGAGCGACCGCCACGTTCAGAGGCCCAACGTAGCGCATCCTTTCTGATCTTATCAGGCATAGACTGACTTGCTAAAATGTCCTTAGCCTCATTATCCATATCAGCGGAGATTTTTTGCTGCTCTAAATTCAGATAATGCTGAACGATTTGCAAATAAGTCTGCTGATCCATAGGATGGAAGGTGAGGGACAAACCGAAACGATCTGATAATGACACGGTTTCATCAATGGCCTCATAGGGATTGACTTCATCCGTCTGCCCATTATAGATATCGACATTGTCTTTCATCATCTGCGGTAGCAAGCGACGGCGATTACTGGTGGCGTAGACCAGTAGTTTGTCTTGCTCAGAGTCTAGCGAGCCATCGAGCACGCTCTTTAGCGCACGATAGCTTTCGTCTTGACCATTAAAAGCGAGGTCATCACAGTATACGATATAGCGGCAATGACAATCTGCTGGTAGGGCATTAATAGCAGCACGAATCTTATCTAATATTTGCAGATCATCGCGCGCAACCTCGATAATACGTAAGCCTTCACTATGATGGGCTTGTAGCAAAGCGCGAATCAATGATGACTTACCGGCACCGCGGGTGCCTGACATCAATACATGGTTGGCAGGGTAACCTTTAATAAACTGACGGGTGTTTTGTACCAGTTTCGACTTTTGTGTATCGATACCATGCAAGTCATCTAAGCTCAAAAACAAATTGACCGACAAAGGTTGCAGGTGACCAGTGCGTCCACCGACCCAGCGATAAGCAAGCTGGCTTGGATCGATTTCAATAGTTGGTGTGACTCGCTCTTGTAAGTATTGACTGAGTAAGTCTAACAACGGTGCAGGTAGGGCATAAGTAGGTTGGTCAGATGGCATGGTTGGGATATTTGGTTGGGACATAGTGGCTCTAGCAATTAAGGTTGTCTTTAATACCATACCCAAAAATACAATTAACGCTGCTGAAATTTCAGTGCCTACAATCTTAGTACCTAGTAATCGTAGTACTTGTAATCATTATTCGCGCTATTATTATCTTTGGAAATGATACGAATGGGAAGGCAGTAATCTCACTATATTATGAGAAACAATACCATGGAAAATAGTGCCAGTAATCCGCCTATTACGCAAGCCTTGCAAGCTCAAGCAATGCAGCTATTGCCTATTATTAACCAAGAACTGGACGCACAAGATTTTAGTGAGATAGTGCATCAACGTATTGCTCAGCAAAGCACAGAACAAACGCAAGATGCCAAAACGCAACATATCGACAATACTTACTTCCAAGGTCTAACGCGCGCCCAGCATCCACAGTTTGGTAGCGTGATGATTAAATGGCAGTTGAGTGATGGCGCTTATCCTATCGCTTCTGATTTAACTCATGAAGCGGA
Source organism: Psychrobacter sp. 4Dc (assembly GCF_002836715.1). Classification (GTDB taxonomy): domain Bacteria; phylum Pseudomonadota; class Gammaproteobacteria; order Pseudomonadales; family Moraxellaceae; genus Psychrobacter. The sequence continues at coordinate 2,416 of NZ_PJAT01000148.1, read as the reverse complement.
TATTTTAGCTGCTGTAAATGCTTCATCGAAAATCAAAGATAATGCTATTGCACCGCCACTATTGGCTCATCATTGTGTAAACGTTCAAATACTAGAGCAGCCTCAAAAGCTAATAATTGTTGTTATGCCTTATTACTCTAATGGTAGCTTGGCGAGTCAGCTGACCGCTTCAAAACACCTGTCACTAATAGCGTCACAAAAGCATCATTTCATCATGAAGTCTGCACACTTGATAGCCAATTTGCATCAGGTTGGCTGGTTACATAATGATATTAAACCTAGCAATATTTTGGTTGAAGGTTCTGACGATAATTGGCCAGTAGATACTATGAGTAATAGTCTGACTCCTAGATTGTTACTCACTGATTTTGCTTTATCACAACGTATGATGGTGGATAATAGCCAACCAAATCCTGCTGGCACACCAGCGTATCTCGCACCTGAGCGCTGGCAAGGACAGAGTGCAACTATACAGAGTGATATCTACGCGTTTGGCGTAATGATGGTTGAGATACTAACAGGAAAACGCCCGTTTAAAGTAAGCGCCAATAGCAATGAGAAATCGAAAGCGTGGGCGATTCAGCATTGCCAACAACCCATTCCAACGTTGTCAGCAGAATACAGTCACTATCAATATATGGTCGAAAAAGCATTGGCGAAGCGTGTAGAGAAGCGGTATCAGAAGATGGATAAGATATTGATAGATTTAAAGTTATTAGAAAATAGCTGAATTTATTATTTTATTTTAAAAAGTGATTGTTTGTAGTATTCACATATTACCTAGTCGTTGTTTTTTATGTTTGAATGGATATTCAGGCTCATTTTAAGCGAAGTCGCTATAAACTAATTTGGGTTCCCGTATTTCATTACAATGTTTTATTACAATACAGTGAGAATATCATGGCTAAAGTACTTATCATTACCGGTGATTTTGTTGAAGACTATGAAAACATGGTGCCGTTCCAAGCGCTTCTAGCGATGGGGCATGAGGTTGATGCTATATGCCCAGATAAGGTTGCAGGTGATAGCATTGCTACCTCAATACACGACTTTGAAGGTGATCAAACTTATACCGAAAAACGCGGTCATAATTTTGTCCTTAATACGTCTTTTGCTGATATCAATGTAGAAGATTACGATGCTTTGTATTTGCCAGGTGGACGTGCGCCAGAATACTTGCGTTTGAATGCTAAGGTCATTGCAATGATTCAGCATTTCGCAAATACTGATAAACCGATTGCCTCGGTTTGCCATGGGCCACAAATGCTGACAGCTGCGGGCGTATTAAAGGGTAAAAAAGTATCTGCTTATCCTGCGTGTCAGCCAGAAATAGAAATGGCTGGCGCTGAGTATGTCACGTTACCTATGGATGGCGCTATTACAGATGGCCAACTGGTAACGGCACCTGCATGGCCTGCCCACCCAGCGATGCTAAAGCAGTTTGTTGCTTTGCTATAAGCATTAATTCGGGTCTGTTGAACGTTCAATAGACCCCAGTATCGAGAGAGGATATATATATGTGCCAACTTTTTATTAGTGCTGACGACAGCTTGTGGAGCTCTAAAACCAAATCACTTCGAATTCAGGGCGTTGTCACCTCAATTCGTTTAGAAGTTTTTTTTTGGGATATATTAGAAGAGTTGTCATTTCGCGATCAAATGACAGTTAATCAGCTGATCACTAAGTTATACCTTGAATCTCTCGATGCTGATCATGACATTGGCAATTTCACCTCTTTTTTAAGGGTTTGTTGTTCTCGTTATTTATCTTTAATAGCCGATGGTGATCTTTCTCGCGAAACAAGATTGCGTTTAGAAAAAGTCGATGCAAAAAATATCATTGAACGTGAAGCCCTTCGTAAACATCAACGTAGTGCATTATTCATTGATAGTGAGGGAAACCTTTCTATTAATTAGTTCTGTCTATGGCAAGTATATGAAGGCATTGGCAAAGCGGGTAGAGAGGAGCTATTAGAGTATGGATGAAGTGTTAAAAAACTTAGGAAGGGTAGAAAAGTAGATTAATACTCTTGATAAGTTATTTTATAGTTCTAATACCAAATTCCAGACACAAAAAAACCTGCTAAAAAGCAGGTTTTGATATTTGGTCTAAGATGTACTATCCGAAAATGGTGGGGCTGGAGAGACTCGAATTCACTACTTCAATTATATTGATTTTATTATTTTAAATAACGTATATATATCAATGGCTTAAGGTTTTATTCGTAGGGAAGTCGTAGCCCATGAATAGCCCATGATAAGATTTCATATATAAAAATTTGTTAGTAGTTAAGGCATGGTTTTGAAGGTTTTTATAATTTTAGGGGTGATATGAGAATCATGTAATATACGTAAGGTTATTGATTTTAAAGACAATATTTTGTAATTTCTAAGTAAGCTAGCAGTATGTGAATACA
>NZ_PJAT01000147.1 GCF_002836715.1 Psychrobacter sp. 4Dc | reverse complement strand
TCATCTGGGAAATAGATGCAGCAACGTTAATATAAACCGTAAGTAATCATTGACACCTTTAATTATGCTTAACCGTTATCTATTAATAAACACCTATTGATGAATGTCAGTTATTTAGCATCGTATCTAAGTCAGACTAACGATATAATTACTCGTATTACCATTCATAAATAAAGCTTTCTTAGACTATGACTATCAATCAACAAGACCTCACGACATTACAATCAACAGCAAATACTATAGATAACGATAGTATCGAGAAAAAATCTGTCGAAGAAAATGTTTCTCAAACTGTAAATAATAGTGCTGAAGCAGATCTAATCGAAAAAGAGCTGCCTGAAGAAGATAGCATCGATATTACGCATCTGCGCACTCATATAAAGGTAGACTTATCTCCTGTTTATAACTTCTTGGGTGCTCGAACCACGCAAGCCTGGGTAAATGCTGCGATTGAAAACTTGCCATTGATCATTCAAGATCATGCCAACTGCGAAAAAAAGGCCGCTGGCACCGCGATGAATTTGATATTTCGTTATGAGTTCTCGTATGACTTACAGTGTAAACTCGCACAGCTGATACGAGAAGAGATGCTGCACTACGAGCAAGTACTGGGTATCATGAATGAGCGCGGTCAAGAGTGGAAATATCTAAGTGCTGGACGCTACGCCAAAGGTATGTTGAAGCATAAACGCACTTACGAGCCAGCAGCGATGGTTGATGTATTAATAATTGGGGCATTTATTGAGGCGCGCTCTTGTGAGCGTTTTGCAGCATTGGCCGAAGTCATCGATGATGAACGCTTAGCAAAATATTATCGTTATCTACTCAAGTCAGAGAGCCGTCATTTTGAAGATTATCTTGCGCTTGCTCAAACATTGTCAGATGAGAATATAGACGAGCGTGTCGCGTTCTTTAAAGAAGTAGAGGCTGAATTAATCAGTAGCCCAGATGCTGAGCTACGTTTTCATAGTGGTACACCTGCATAAAAAATGTCTCCTTTCTATACCTACTTCACCTATATAGCATAGAAAGCAAAAAAGGCACTGTGTTTGGTAAGAGTATATAACTCGTATCAAACACAGTGCCTTTTTATCTATGTACAGATGCCTATTTATGTACAAATACTAATAGCTATTGATGTAGTGAGTTTTTACTTTTTATCTTCCATCAATGGACTGTCATACTGTTTATTACTTTTAGCGACATTATGTGGATCATGATCTTCCGTAGCCTTTTCTGCTGCAGCTGGATTTACTTTTTGTAATGCATCATCAGGGACAATACCATTATTGTCATCTGCATCTTCTAAATTATGATCACTATTGACGCTTTCATTATCCGAGTTATTCATTGGTACTCCCTACTATGATAATTACTTATCTAACCCAAGAAACACTATATTTTTTGAGATTTGCCCCTGTTTAATCTTTTTCATCAGGATTTAAGATGCGAGTTTGTGCGTTATCAATGTTGGCATAACGATTTAAATCATTAATACCCTCACTCTTGGGGGCTGCACTACCGACAGTATCTTCATTGATATTGTCATCAAATGCGGTACTACCTTCTTGATCACGACGATCTGGTTGGCGCGCTGGATTGTCATTATCATTTACATGTTCTGAGTCGACCACAGACTCATCAAAAGTATCAGTCCCTTTGTTCTCAGTGGTATTTCTCTCAATTGCACTATGATCATCAGATCCTAGTACCTTTGTCTTGTCTATTGCTGAGTCTTTGGCTTGCATTATCATATCCTCTTTCTATATTTATAATTTTATCGATTTGGTTAGCACGCTGTTATCTATAGTCCTTTACTCATTACTTTTTTGGCTCAAGTCGTAGGCACTTAGTTCTGCTGCATTCTTGCCACCAGCTGGAAGATTTTCTTCTTTACGTGGATCAGCATAAACTTCGTCAGTCTCTTGCGAGTCTTGCTCAGGGCCATCGATTTCAGGCTTGTGCTTGCGCCCTGCATAGCTATCTTTAGGGTTTTCTAATTGATTACTAGCAGGGTCATCCACGATTATTTTTTCTTCTGTTTCCGTTGTTTCTGTTGCTATAGGTTCTTGCATAGTCATGGCGCGTCCCTCGCTTTATTATTGGTTATTATTAATTATTGGGTCGATGTTCGATGTTATAGATTACTTATCAGTACGTAGATCATCATCGATAAAAGGCGTTTGCTCTTCTTCGCTTAATGATTCAGGAGCGTCGACTTTTTTATTCTCTGCTAAGTTCTTCTCAACTTCCTGACCATTTACCTGTTCTACAGCTTGTTTTATATCTGAATTGTCATCGTTAGTAGTACTCATAGCTTATTTCCTATTATTATGATTTTATTAAATTGTTTTGAAACATTAAATAGATATACGTTTTGAGACTGTACCAACGCCCAAATGAGTAACCAATACTTATCAAGTAGCGTCAGAATTGATATTAATTATAGGTATGACCTTGGGTAATGCACCAGTGTACTGCCGTATCAATATGTGAATAATTGTGAGGTTGCAAGTCAGTTTGTAACTTTTACAATTGGTGAGCACAAAAAACCAAGCACCAGTATTTACCAGTGCTTGGTTAGATAGATAATTAAATAGTTGATTATTAGCTGAAGGTACTTTTACGAATTAGCTAGATTCCTCGACACGATTGATCGTTTTTAATAAATGCTCTTGTGCGACATGTGGCTCCTCACCTGCTGCTGGCTGTAGCTGCTGCCAAACGCCAGTGCCATCAAGTGTCCACGCTTGCGTATTATCCTGTAAGTAGTTAATCAAGCCATCTTGATAAATCTGCTTAAATAGTTTCTTGTTCTCAATCGGGAACGCCACTTCTACGCGATGGAATAGGTTACGATCCATCCAGTCTGCACTACCGCAGTATAAGCGCTCGTCGCCATTATTATAAAAATAATAAACGCGTGTATGCTCCAAAAACCGACCGATAACAGAACGCACAGTGATGTTTTCAGAGAGTCCTTTTACTTGCGGACGTAGACAACACATTGAACGCAAAATAAGCTCAATCTTAACGCCTGCCTGCGAGGCATCATATAACTTATCAATGAGACGTCGCTCAGTGAGTGCATTGGCTTTGATAATAATATGAGTACGTTTGCCCGCTTTGGCATGAGCGATTTCATCATCGATAAAGCTCATCAACTTTTCATGCAAAGTAAACGGTGCATGTAGCAGTTTTTTGAGGTTGGCAGGCTTGCCCATGCCGGTTAGCTCTTGGAATATTTTGTGAACGTCTTCTGAGATATCAGGGTCAGCGCTAAACAGACCATAGTCCGTATAAACCTTGGCGTTGGCCGCGTGATAGTTACCAGTGCCTAGATGAACATAACGACGGATTCGATCGTCCTCGCGGCGTACGATTAGCATGAGCTTGGCATGGGTCTTGTAACCGACGATACCGTAGACCACGACCGCGCCTGCTTCTTGTAGATAGTTAGCAACTGCGATATTAGACGCTTCATCAAAACGCGCACGCAGCTCAATAACAGCCGTGACTTCTTTGCCATTACGAGCGGCGGCGGCAAGTGCTTTGACAATTTCTGAATTGGTGCCTGAGCGATATAAAGTCTGTTTAATTGCCAATACTTTAGGATCGCTGGCCGCTTGCCAAAGTAAATTGATAATCGGAGAAAAGGCATGAAAAGGATGATGAACCAACACATCGCTCTTACGCATGGCAGCAAACATACTGGTCGATTTATCTGACTTATCCATTTCTCGGCGGAATGCCTTTGGCACGACATGAGTAAATGGCTGGTAGCGTAGCGCAGGAATATTAAAGTCAAATAGCAAACGCGTTAGATTGACTGGGCCATTGACACGGTATAGCTGATTGTCATGCAGCTCAAACTCATTAAGCAGATACTCACTGATATGTGTTGGGCAATCGGTTGTGACCTCAAGGCGCACCTTATCACCGAAGCGACGGTTTTCGAGCTCGCCTTCTAGTGCTTTGGCAATGTCTTCGACATCATCAGCCAAGTCTAAATCGGCATTACGTGTCAGCCTAAATTGATGACAGCCTGTCACACTCATCCCAGGGAATAGCTCACCGATATGCTCATGAATAATAGCGGATAGCATCACATGATGCTCTTTACCACCAGTTAGCTCATCTGGCAGACGAATCACACGCGGTAGACTGCGCGGCGCAGGCACAATCGCCAAGTTGATATCACGTCCAAAGGCGTCTTTGCCTTCTAATGTAGCGATAAAGTTTAAGCTTTTATTTACCAGACGCGGAAATGGATGTGCCGGATCAATACTAATCGGCGTCAATACGGGTACGACTTGCTCCGTAAAATAGCGCTTCATCCATGCAGACTGCTCGGCATTGAGCTCATCACGTTTTAGGTAGCGGATATCTTCGAGCGCAAGTGCTGGCAGGATATCCTCATTGAGAATACGGTACTGTTCGCTGATTGCAGCATGAGTGATAATAGATATCTCGTTTAACACTTCGCTAGGACGCATGCCATGAGCACTGGTAGATACATCACCGATGTTGAGCTTTTGCATGATACCAGCGACACGAATCTCAAAAAACTCATCAAGATTGGATGAAAAAATAATCAAGAAAAATAAGCGTTCAAGCAATGGGTGACGTGAACTAGATGCCTGCGCTAATACTCGCAGATGAAACTGTAGTAAAGACAAATCACGATTGATATAACTGCTCGGTGAATAGCTGCCATCTTCTGAGCGTTGCCATTCGATTTCTGCTAAATTATTTTGGATATTATCTACACTACTATCTATACTAATCGCTTTATCAATATTGTCGTTAGCACCATCTTCAACATTATTAACGTCAATCATATCGTTAACATCACCACTGCCCTGATTACTAGTTATCTCTACCACGTCACTACTCCTTTTGCGTTATCGATACGCCATCATCTTTTATCGTTCTGTCTTTTCTAGGGTCTGTCCTAGTTTTATTCGAAATAGCCGATCCTATAATCTAGCCCAACCCTAATGCTTTATATTTACGAAGCTGCTTGCGGTAATACAGCATTTTTCATGCGTTTTTTGATAATACGTTGCTTGTTACGTAAACGCTTATCGCCTTGATTGTCTTCGTAGTACTTTGGATTGGTAAGCATCGCAATCAGAAGCGCTGACTCATCTCGGTTTAGATTGGCCGCAGACTTATCAAAATAATGATGCGCGGCGGCATCAATACCATAGATACCATTACCAAATTCTGCCACATTAAGATAAGCGGTCAAGATACGCTGCTTGTCCCACAAGGTCTCAATCATCACAGTAATGACAGCCTCTTCAGCTTTACGCACATAAGAACGATGCGAAGTTAGGAACAAGTTCTTTGCCAATTGCTGAGTAATCGTTGAGCCACCAGCAGACATTTTGCCTGTCTCTTCATTTTTCTTTTGCGCCGCTTTGATACCTTTAAAATCAAAACCACTGTGCTGACTAAACGTCGAGTCTTCACTTACAATCGCTGCTTGCTTGGCAGATTTGGCAATCGCATCATATTCAGCCCATGTCTGAGTGACTGTGCCGCCCGTTAGGCGATGCGTCAACATAAACATACTGTTGTTAATTGGCTGTGTTTTCCAAATTAATAGTAGCCCAACAACCAATATATGGAATGCGACAACCAATAGCATAATTGCCAATAACAGACGTTTGATAAATGTGCCAAAACTTGCCATGCGCGGTATCCGAGTGGTTAAAAAAGTAATAAGATAAGATAGATACTCTATCAATGACTATGAGACATAACCAAGAATCAATGATTGTAAACGGGCTATTTATAGCCAATTATTAACTATTGAGCATTAGTCATTAATAACGATCAATAGCAGGTCATCTTACCTAATCTCACAATCGCTGTCATTATTTACCCCACTTCTTTATGATGTAATGACCGTTAAAGTATTTTACATTTTAAATAAGCGCGTGCTGAGCATCAGCGCTTTGCAATCAGTATGAAGATAAGAGACTACCCATGCATGATGATAATATAGAAGTATTACGAGCGCGTGTTATTGCAGCAAATCCAAACCTCGACAGCGCTGAAAATAATAATCAATGGTGGCTACTGGGCACCTCGGGCTGTCATTTATGTGACATCGCCGAGCAAATAATTATTCAGTTTCAGGCGGTACAACCGATTAGCTACCAAAATGTCGATATTGCAGACTTTGATGAGGCGCTGATGATGGAATTTTCCACAGCTATTCCTGTGATTTTGACGCCATCCAAACGATTAGACTATCCATTTTCAGTCATGGATTTACAGCAACTGTTAGCTCACAACTAACGGCACTTTGTTTTGATGTTATAGAGCTTTTAAATTTCTTATATTAGAATATCTACCGCTAATTTTAGCTAGTATGGTATTTCAATATTTGCTAGACTACTTTTATATTCTGTTTGGTAAATTGATTATACTAATGCTAATGATTTACTGATCAATAATCTCAACTCTCTAACCTTGCACTCTGTTAAATCATATACATACAATTCTCAGCGAAAGCACCTAAGAGCAACTATTAGGGCGTGTTTAACACGCCTTAATAAATATAGTTAGCTGAATGTAAAACTGTTATGGATTTAAACGCGCTACTGGTATAAATTTTACTTGCGTGCTGCGTTCCCAGAGGCTGCGCAAAATTCATCCCAGTAGCGCTATGACATTTTTAGAGTGTATCGACTATAGTAATAACTTAGTATGACTTTAAAACCAGTAAAAAATAAGCTGGTATACACAACAATAAGGACTGTTAATAACAATAAGGACTGTTAATTATGTACACTTTCTTAGCCTTAGCGCCAATTCTCGTTGTATTCATACTACTCATAGTTATGCGCCTGCCAGCTAAGATATCTATGAGTATTGCCTATTTGGTGACAGCTCTGCTAGCCTTTTTCATTTGGCACGCTAGTGGTGCTCAGGTAGCGGCTGCTACTGTTAATGGGATTATTGTGGCACTTACTATTTTATTCATTGTATTCGCAGCTATTTTACTGCTGAATACGCTGAAAGAAAGCGGCGCTCTTGTCGCCATACGTAAGGGCTTTATGGATATTTCACCTGATAGGCGCGTCCAAGCGATCATTGTGGCATGGTTGTTCTGCTCTTTAGTAGAAGGTTCATCAGGATTCGGAACACCATCTGCAGTGGGTGCTCCGCTGTTGTTGGCTTTAGGCTTTCCAGCGATGGCATCGGTCATGGTTATTCTTATCATTCAATCTACACCCGTATCATTCGGTGCAGTTGGTACGCCTCTACTACTTGGCGTTTGGTCTGGTATTACTGATAAACAAGATTTAGCACAGTCCATTGCCCCTACTACTGCCGAAAATTATTTATTACAGATTACAGCTAACGTAGGCCTTGTACATGCGCTTATTGGGTTTTTGATACCTTTAATTTTAAGTGCTTTTTTGACAAGGTTCTTTGGTGAAAAACGCTCCTTCATAGAAGGGCTTAAAGTATGGCCATTTGCCATTTTTGCAGGTCTTTGCTTTACTATTCCTTATTTTTTGGTTGCTAAATTTCTAGGGCCTGAGTTCCCTTCACTCATTGGCGGTTTCATTGGGTTGTTAATTGTACTTCCCGCTGCTAAGCGTGGTTTTTTGATGCCTAAAGATACTTTTGATTTTGCCCCTCGCGCAAAATGGGACAAAGACTGGCTGGGTACTTTAGACGAGGTAAAATATGATGATTCAGCAACCCCAAAGTTCTCTTTAATTCGTGCATTTTCGCCCTATTTCATTGTGATTGCCTTATTGGTCATAACTCGAGTGATTGCACCACTCAAAGCTTTTCTGGTAGGGGATTTAACAACCATTAGCCTTACTAATCTTTTTGGTACAACAATCTCTAGTAAGATACAGCTCGCCTATTCTCCTGGTAGCATTCTAATTATTACTTCTTTATTATGTATTTTACTGTTCAAAATGAATAGCCAAGCGGTAAAGCGCAGTTGGAGTAACTCGGCAAAGACCATGGTTGCTGCCGCACCAGCTTTGCTATTCTCGGTGCCTATGGTACAAGTATTCATTAATTCAGGCTCAGCCGCTGAAGTCGCTACTGCGCTACCGGCTATGCCAATATTACTGGCTGAAAGTGCTGCCGATGCTTTTCAAAATGCGTGGCCGCTAGTGTCTCCATGGATTGGGGCAATGGGTGCTTTCATCGCCGGTTCAAATACTATTAGCAATATGATGTTTTCATATTTTCAATGGTCAACAGCCAATCAGATCGGACTCAATAGCGACCTTGCAGCACAAGTAATAGCCTTGCAAGCTGTGGGTGGTGCGGCTGGTAACATGATTTCGGTGCATAATGTGGTAGCTGCTTGCGCAGTAGTCGGCTTGGTGGATAAAGAAGGCTATGTGATTCGCAAAACACTGCTAGCGATGATTTATTATGTCGTGCAAGCAGGTTTGATCGGTATGGCTATCATCTTCGGTCAAATATGGTGGTGGGCTTTAGCCGTTCTCTGGCCCATAACATTCTTTGGACTGATGTCTTTTTGTGGCAAATTTTCCCGTAGAAAACTGAATGGACGATAATCAGGCAAGCTGACGCTATTAAACTAGATCTAGTAGCGTTAGGTTAAGGTTGCCTTCTAGTTAAAACATGACAGCAATAAGAGATAAACCTATGAAAGACTTAACTAAAATCACCGAAATCGAAGATCTGCGCCGCGTTGCTGAGCGTAAAGTGCCGCGTATGTTCTATGACTATGTCGATTCAGGCTCGTGGACTGAGACCACCTATCGTAATAACGAGACTGACTTTGACCGTATCAAGCTGCGCCAGCGCGTATTGGTCGATATGGATAACCGCAGTCTGGCAACGAGTATGATCGGTGAGCCAGTCAAGATGCCTGTAGCCATCGCCCCAACGGGTTTTACCGGCATGATGTGGGCAGATGGTGAGATACATGCCGCACGCGCCGCTGAAAAATTCGGCGTGCCCTTTTCACTATCGACCATGAGTATCTGCTCTATCGAAGACGTCGCTGAAAATACCAGTGCGCCGTTTTGGTTTCAGCTTTATGTCATGCGTGATCAGGACTTTATGGCCAATTTGATTCGCCGTGCCAAAGCAGCAAACTGTTCTGCGTTGATTTTGACTGCGGACTTACAGGTGCTGGGACAACGTCATAAAGACATCAAAAACGGTCTATCCGCACCGCCTAAGCCAACACTAACCAATATCATAAACCTCATGACCAAGCCGCAATGGTGTATGAATATGCTGGGCACCAAACGTCGCACGTTTGGTAATATCGTCGGTCATGCACAAAATGTTGAGGATCTGTCATCACTCTCTGCTTGGACGGCAGAGCAATTCGATCCGCGTCTGAGCTGGGACGATGTGGCGCGTATCAAAGACATGTGGGGCGGTAAACTTATCATAAAAGGTATCATGGAGCCTGAAGATGCTATTATGGCAGCTCGCAGTGGCGCGGATGCCTTAGTCGTCTCAAACCATGGCGGTCGTCAATTGGATGGCGCGTTATCTTCTATTTCTGCGCTGTCTGACATCGTACAAGCTGTCCATGCTGAGGATAGCGATATCGAGGTATGGTTAGACAGTGGCATTCGCTCTGGTCAAGATGTGCTAAAAGCGATTGCGCTAGGTGCAAAAGGCACGATGATTGGTCGCGCTTTTCTCTATGGATTGGGCGCTTATGGTGAAGATGGCGTACGCCGCGCGCTCGAAATTATCTATAAAGAGTGTGATATCTCAATGGCATTCTGTGGTCATACCGATATCAATACTGTCACGGATAATATCTTGGTAAAAGGCACGTATGAAAACCTCAAAGTGGGTCGTTTTTAGAGCGGCTGATTGTAGAACAATCAACGTTTAAAACCGGCTACACATAACATAATTTGCTCATACCCTTTATACTGTCTCTATAACTTTTTGATGACAGTTAGCCTTTATGACCATTCAACAATTATTAAAAACAGCGCCCGTCACTACCCTGCTATTAGCCAGCTTTATCGGGCTATTTGTCATGCAGCTAGTCACGGGCGTCGATGCCAATAACCCGTCAACTGAAGCGTTAGTTAAATGGGGTGCCAACGCCTTACCCTTAACGATGATGGATGACCCATGGCGCTTGGTCAGCAGTGCGTTTTTGCACATTGGTTTGATGCATTTATTGTTTAATGGGTTTGCCATGTATTTCTTTGGGCAGATTGCCGAGCCGATGTTTGGCTCAGCCAAGTTTTTGGCGTTATTTTTATTGGCGGCAATTGGCGGTAACTTACTCAACAGCTATGTGACGTGGCAAAGTATTTTGGATGGTACGGGACAGCCTGGGCTATCAGCTGGGGCGTCTGGCGGTATCATGGGTATTGGCGCGGCATTATTAATTGCTGCACTGTTTAAAATATCGGTCAATGGCATGGTGCTCAATCTAAAAAGCCTGATATTTATTATGGGCATCAACCTCGTCTATGGGTTTGCCGTACCGGGAATTGATAATGCTGGTCATATCGGTGGCGCAATCACAGGACTAATAATTGCATTGGCTTTTGCCATTGGCTACCGTCAGCGTCTAGCAGTCGCTATACAAAACGCAGCGATTCAGCATCAGCGCACATTCAATTCTTATCAAACCAACTACTCATACAGTACTCACGACAACTCATCATATAACAGTCAGTATAGTGGCCAATATCGTGAACAACATGATAATCAAGGCCGCTATGACGCCAACTCTATCGACCAGTCACCTCACCTTGATGCCAACTCAACCGAGCAAGATACTGCGTTTGCCAACAATGAAACGAATACAGCAGACATATATGCTGAAAGCGTTACTGCTAACAATTCACCGTTAAGTAATGAAGCTGTTCATAATAGTATTGAACCCGAAGCACTTAAAAAACCTTCCGTTATTTGGCAGCTATTACCATGGCTTGCGATGCTACTTATTAGCATTGGTTTTGTCTGGTGGTGGCAAGATATTCACCAGCAATTACTACAAGTACTAAAAGCCATTGAGTAAATGCTCATACTTATCTATCATTGCTATATAGCTCCCAAAAACAGCATACTGACCAACATCACTGATTCCTTTTATTGCTTACTCTTTTGAACACGTTTTGCTTACTCGCACCACTCAGTTATTTATACTCACTTACGAGATCCAATTATGTTAAAACTTGCAGCGCTACCTAATATCTCTACACGCACTATGTTTAGCGCGTTTACCGCTACTGCACTATTTAGTGTGGCTAGCCTGTCTAACGCCGCACTTTTTAATGACAACTTGCCGACTGACAAAGATGCTGAGCTTAGCGTTGGGGTCAATGTCATGGCAGTCAAATCAGCCTATGATCTCGAAGACAGTACTGAAGTGCGCGTGCTACCAGGTGCATTTTATGATAACAATAAAGTCTATGTACGCGGTGCGCAAGCTGGTGCGTATCTGATCAATGATGGTGTCAATCAGCTGTCTGCCTATGCCAAGCTTGCGGGTTCTGAGTTTGAACCTGATGATGCCAATGGCGCACTGCAAGGCTTGGATGAGCGTAAATCCTCAGCAGAAGCAGGTCTAAGCTACCAGCGTCGTACCGCTATCGGTGGCATTCGCGCCCAAATAGGTGCTGATGTATTAGATCGTAGTGGCGGTAATACGGCTCGCTTGACCTACCTTTCTAGAATCACTAAAGGCAAGCTAACGCTCTATCCAAGTATTGGCTTTGAATATCATGATGCTGACTACAATGAATACTACTATGGTGTCAGTGAAAAAGAGGCTGCTAAAACAGGCGTTGACGCTTATAAATCTAACTCAAGCTTGAACCCATATATCAATATCAGTGCCAACTATGACTTTAATGAGCGCTGGGCAGGATTTGCCAATCAAAGCGTGAGCTATGTACCAAATGAGCAATACGATAGCCCAATGGTAGACTCGCGTACTGAAGCGGCGACTACGCTTGGTTTGCTTTATAAGTTCTAGTTGAGCTTAAAAGCTTGATATGTAAAAGCCGAGCATTTTGCTCGGCTTTTTTTGTGGTTGATTGTTTACAAGATAGTGCTTAATATCATAATAAACAGATATCTTCAGTTACTCTATTAATGAGCTCAATACAACAGCTAATAATATATAAGAGATGAAATATAAATGGATTTTTCTTTAGAAGCTTTTCTTTTCGATACTCCTCTTTATACAAAAATTACTATTAAAGATTTGAAAGATGCAGAATTCAAAGCATTAATAACTAATCAAGATGCAAGAAATGATATTGATGGTTACAATCCATTCCGTAAAACTCAAACAACCTTTGAAACTATTAGAACATTAGGTCATCTCTTTAACCCTTCTAATCACTATCTTTTACACGGTGGATTTGGAGAATTTCAAATCCGTTGCAAAAGGTATGGAAACATTCTCAGATACTATTGCTTATACGATGCTATAGAAAGCACTCTTATGAAAGTAGGACAATACCCGTCAGTAGCCACAATACATTTACATGAAATAAAACAATATAAGAAGTTGCTATCTACTGAAAAAATGAAAGAGATTACGCGTGCAATAGGCCTCGCTGCTAACGGTGTTGGAATAGGTTCTTTTGTTTATTTAAGACGAGTATTTGAATATTTAATCCAACAAGCTTATCAAGAAGCAATTGAGAATAAATCAATATCAGAAGGCGATTTTCAAAGAGCAAGAATGGATGGGAAAATTGAGCTTTTAAAAGCCTATTTGCCAACATTTTTAGTTGATCATAAGGAACTCTACTCTATATTAAGTTTAGGAATACATGAGTTAGACGAGAACACATGTCTTGAAAACTTCGACACTCTGAAAGTTGGAATTGAAATAATACTAGACGAACAACTTGAAGCATTGAAGAAAAAAGAGAAAATAGATGCTGCTACGGCTAAAATAAAGAACTTAAAAAGTACTATTAAGAAGTAAAAACTCTGACACTAGAATGCTCTATTCCAATAACACCCTCAATACCCTTTACTTTATTTATGCCCTAGTGAGTAAATATAAGAGCATAAAAAATCAGGATTAACTCTAAAATCGTGAAAAAAGACCTTGTCACATTACATGACAAGGTCTTTTTACTATTCTAAAAAACTATTAGATAGCTTACTTAGGATGTACCATATCAGCAGGAATTACCCACTCATCAAACTGAGCTTCAGTTAATAGCTCTAACTCAACCGCAACTTGCTTCAACGTTTTGTTTTCTTTATAAGCAGTCTTAGCGATTTTCGCAGCATTTTCATAACCAACATGACGGTTCAATGCCGTGACTAGCATCAATGAATTATGCAAGAAGTCATCGATTTTATCTTTTACTGGCTCGATACCAACCGCACAGTTTTCGTTAAAGCTGTTGCAAGCATCACCCAATAGCTGGATAGATTGCAACAAGTTAAAGGCAATTACTGGCTTATAAACGTTAAGCTCAAAGTTACCTGACGCGCCAGCCATGCTGATAGTGACATCGTTACCCATCACTTGAGCGACAACCATGGTCATCGCTTCTGACTGAGTTGGGTTCACTTTACCCGGCATGATAGATGAGCCTGGCTCATTTTCAGGAATTGTCAATTCGCCTAGACCGCAGCGAGGACCTGATGCCAACCAACGTACGTCGTTAGCGATTTTATTCAAGCTAGCTGCTAAGGTTTTTAATGCGCCTGAAGCAAATACTTCAGCATCACGAGCCGCTAATGCTTCAAACTTATTTGGTGACGTCACAAACGGCAGACCAGTCAATGTTGATAATTGCTCAGCCGATTTTACTGCATAATCAGGATGGGCGTTTAGACCCGTACCAACCGCTGTACCGCCTAGTGGCAATTCATATAGACCTTGTAGCGCGTTATCGATGCGAGTCAATGAATGGTCAAGTTGGCTCACATAACCGCTAAATTCTTGACCCAAAGTCAAAGGCGTGGCGTCTTGTAAATGAGTACGGCCGATTTTTACGATGCTATCGAATTCTTTGGCTTTTGCAGCGAGCGTATCGCGTAGTGCTGTTACCGCTGGAATCAATAAGCTGTTGATTTGACGCGCAGCAGCCACACGAATTGCTGTTGGGAAGCTGTCGTTGGTAGACTGTGCATGGTTCACATGGTCATTTGGGTGAATCGGCGTATAGCTGCCACGCTCAGAACCAGCGATTTCGTTAGCACGGTTGGCCAATACTTCGTTCATGTTCATGTTTGACTGAGTGCCAGAACCTGTCTGCCATACGACCAATGGGAACTGATCGACCAGACCGCCATTGATGATTTCGTCAGCGGCTTGTACGATTAAATCGCGCTTGTCGCCTTCGATACGCTCTAGGCTTGCATTGGTAATCGCAGCGGCTTTTTTGACCAGTGCCATCGCTTCAATCATTGGACGCGGTAAAGTCTCACCACCGATTTTGAAGTTTTCGCGGCTACGCTGAGTTTGCGCACCCCAATAAGCATCAGCTGGGACTTCTACGTTGCCCATGGTGTCTTTTTCGGTACGAGTTGCCTGATTCTGTGTCGACATAACTACCCTCTTTACTGGTTTGTTGTTAAATAACTGAACGATAAAAAGTGCAACAGCTGCTGCACATAAACGGAAATACGATGTAAAGTGGCGTTATGATAGCATGACTAAGGCGTGTTGAATATTCACAAATAGCCTTGAGCGATGCCTAAGAACGAATGTCTAAAAACGCCTGTCATCACCAATCTGATACTTCATTGGATAAGATACCTATGCACTCTAAAACTATGCCCACTGAGCCAAAAACTTTTAACTCACAAGAGCCCACACTAAGTAACCCGCCTAGACGACACTTTACTCGCCAACGCCGTCAGTTGAGCGATGGAGAACGTAGACAACTTGCTCAGTCTGCAAGCTTACATTTGACCAAACTACAGCAGCGATTGCCTACACATGCACGCATTGGGCTTTATTATGATGGCTTTGGTGAGCTACCTACTCAGCTAATATTAGACTGGTGTCAACGCTTAGGCTATTTACCTTATTTACCAATTGTTGGTTCTCTTGGTCGTACTAGCAATGGCAATGATGATAAACGCCTGCGCTTCGTACCTGTTTATCATTCAAAATTGATTAATATCCCCACTTGCATTCATCAATTAGGCATGAAACAGAACCACAGTCGCGCCCTGCTCTGGGCGTCAGAACTAGACGTGATTATTTGTCCGTTAGTCGCGGTCGATGAACATGGCAACCGAATGGGCATGGGTGGCGGGTTCTATGATACGACGCTTGGGAAAAGTTATCGCTCAGGGGCTTCAAGGCCGTTAAAGATAGGCTGGTGCTATGATTTTCAAGTGGTTGAACAATTAGCGCGTCAACCGTGGGATGTGCCACTAGATGGCTTAATTACGCCAAGCGGCATAAGGTGGTTTTGATGAAAGATGATGAACAATTTGAAAAAGACTCTAGCGCTGCTGATTCCAGTGCAGACAGTGTGGATGAGTATTTACAAACGTTAGGCAATGAGGACGCTAGGGAGCAACGCTACTACAGTCAAGAGCAACCCTTTAGCGCTGATGAAATGACACGGCTCGTCAATGAAGAACGCTTAAATGAATTGCTAGCGCAAAGCGATGCGTTTTTGAGTAGTTTAAATGGTGAGATAAAAGATTTTGATGATGAGTATTAAAAAACATATTAATTAAGCAATAAAGAGAAATAAAAAAGGCGAGCATAGCTTATAGCTATACTCGCCCTTTATATCAGACCCAGTCGTTCAAATCACTTACTACAGCACCATCGCTGCAATCCAACCAAATGCCAGTAGCGGAATGTTGTAATGTAAGAATGTCGGTATCACACTGTCTTTGATATGGTCATGCTGTCCATCGATATTTAGACCAGAGGTTGGCCCCAATGTCGAATCTGACGCAGGCGAACCTGCATCTCCAAGTGCGCCAGCCGTACCGATAATCGCCACAGTAGCCAACGGCGAGAACCCTAATGAAATACACAGCGGCACATAAATCGCAGCCAAAATAGGAATGGTCGAAAATGAAGAACCGATACCCATAGTCACAATCAAACCAATCAATAGCATGATAAATGCCGCCATCGCTTTATTACCAGCGAATAGTGAAGCTGCGCCATCGACCAATGGCTGAATTTGCTCAGTGGCTTTCATCACTTCAGCGAAGCCTTGCGCGGTAATCATAATAAAGCCAATCATCGCCATCAGCTTAATACCGTCATTAAAGACGCCGTCAGCATCACGCCACTTCACCACGCCAGTCGCCATAAACACACCAAAGCCAAACATTGAGCCAAGTAGTAGCGAATCAGTATATAGCTGCACCACAAAAGCCGTCACGATAGCAGCCAGTGCAACCAGTGTCTTTAGCTTGCTTTGCGACTGTGCACCAGCAGCAGTTTTGCTTAATGCATCACCTTCTACGAAGGCATCATGCGCTTGCTGATCTATCGCAATCTGCTGATATGCGCGTGGCTTACGGTAGCTGATAAATACAGCAACCAGTAAACCAATTAGCATACCCAATGCAGGAATCGCCATGGCTTGCACCACAGAAATATTGGCAACATCAATGCCCGCTTCACCCACGTTTTTTAGCATAATCTGATTGAGATAGATATCACCAAAGCCATAAGGAATAAACATATAGGTGGTGACCAGTCCAAACGTAATCAGACAAGCAATCAGGCGTCTATCAATCTGCATGCGATTGAATGCTAACAATAGTGGCGGTACCAGTAGCGGAATAAAGGCAATATGAATAGGGATTAAGTTTTGGCTAAAGCAGCTCATGGTAATGAGGCCTGCAAACAGCATGTACTTAATCATGCCACTCGTGCCAGCAGCATCAATACGCTTGATGACCGCGCCTGCCAACGATTGCGGCAAGCCCGAATGAGCAATCGCTACCGCAAACGCCCCAAGCAGTGCATACGACAGCGCAATTTCTGCGCCATTACGGATGCCTTCTTGAAAAGCATTGAGCGTATCAGTAATACCAAGCCCTGCTAGCAGTCCACCTGCCAACGCTCCGATTAATAAACTGAGCACCACGTGCACTCGCGAAAGTGACAGTCCTAGCATGATAATAACTGCTAGCAATACTGCATTGATGGCCATGTGTTGCCCCTTGTTCTTTATACTTTGGTCTTAATGAGACCTATGAATATTGAAACTAATGAATATCGCCCTGTTGTCTAAAACGTCTCAATATGAGAGCCTGTTTTAGACGCGCGCCAGTTTACCTTATTTTGGGTATAAAGCCTACGCATAGAACCAATTAGACATCATCATAAGCAGCCAAATATCATTTACACATCTAAACCCTCTTCTATAATTTCTGACTGTTTTTATCACTCATAGACCAGTCATACTATTGACGACACATCGTTACCCACATTAATTGCACTAATAACTGGACGCTCAAACAACTATTTAACAAAGATAAGCAGACGACTTCACCAATCAGCCTTGCAATTTTTTTCGTGAGCACCATTTATCTAAACATGAACCACGAACTTGACTTTACAAGTCTGGGGAACGAGGAAAAACATATGAGTGAACATAATATTGATAAAGACAACATCGACATCGATGTATCATCTGCCCTGAACACTGACACGACGTCTGATGCAAATACTGACACTGACGCTAACATCAGTGCTGACGCGAATAATGAGACAGAAAGCTCATCTACGGATGCGTTAAATGCCTCATCTGACGCTGTTAAAGACAATGAAGATGAAAGCTATTTGCCATTGCTGGCATTACGCGACGTCGTCGTCTATCCACATATGCAGATTGCATTGTTTGTGGGACGCGCGCCATCGGTGAAAGCGGTTGAGTTGGCACAGGCTGAGTATGGCAACAAAGTACTGGTAGTCGCGCAAAAAGACTCACTGACCGAAGATATTGATCAAGATAACTTGTATCAGTACGGTACGGTGTGTCGCATCGTCAGCACTATGCCACATGACAGCGATGAGAACTGCATCAAGGTATTGATCGAAGGTCAATACCGCGCTCGTGTCGATAACATAGAAGGCCATGATGATTTATTGATGGCGAGATTTGAGCGTGCCGATCTTGATGTCAGCATGGATGAGAGCCAACAGAAAAACACCATTCAAGCGTTAACTACATTGTTCGAAAGCTATGCAGATGCGCGACTTCGCAATGCACGTGAGCTGACTCGTGTGGCTAAGCGTATCGACGACTTGCTTGAGTTGGTTTATTTCATCTCAACTCGTGTATCGATGGACCTTGATATCAAACAGTCTTTCTTAGAAGAAGACGATATCAAAACGCATATCAATACCTTGACTGAATATCTAGTCAAGCAAAGTGCTGAGCAAAACATCGAACAAGATATCCAAGATGCTGTCCGTCAGCAGATGGAAGACAATCAGCGCGAATACTTCTTGAATGAGAAGATGAAAGCCATTAAAAATGAGCTGTCAGATATGAATGACGGCGCGTTCGATGGTGAAGATGATGTGGCTGAGCTAGAGCAGCGTTTAGAAGATGCTGACTTGCCAGAAGATGTGCGCAAAAAAGCTGAGCAAGAATTCAAAAAGCTTAAAATGATGCCACCTGCGTCAAGTGAATCATCTGTGGTACGCAACTATATTGAATGGATTTTGGACACGCCGTGGAATGCGACGACCAAAGTATCTATCAATTTGGATAAAGCTAAAACAGTATTAGACGAAGACCATTATGGCTTGCAAGATGTAAAAGACCGCATCTTAGAGTACCTCGCCGTGCAATCACGTGTGAAAAAACTTCGTGGTCCGATTCTATGTCTCGTTGGTCCTCCAGGTGTCGGTAAAACTTCACTGGGTGAGTCTATTGCCCGTGCTACTGGTCGCAAGTTTGTGCGTATGGCGCTTGGCGGCGTACGTGATGAAGCAGAGATTCGTGGTCATCGCCGTACTTATATCGGTGCAATGCCAGGTAAAATCGTTCAGTCACTTGCAAAAGTAGAAGTCAAAAACCCACTATTCTTATTGGATGAAATCGATAAGATGGCGCAAGACTTCCGCGGTGATCCAGCGTCAGCATTGCTTGAAGTATTGGATCCATCACAGAACGATACGTTTAACGACCATTATTTAGACATGGACTTAGACTTGTCGCAAGTGATGTTCATCTGTACTGCCAACAGTATGGATATTCCACCTGCACTGCTTGACCGCATGGAAGTTATTCGCTTACCTGGTTATACCGAAGAAGAAAAGGTCAATATCGCACAGAAATACCTAGTGCCAAAAGCGATTAAGCAAAACGGTCTTAAAGAAGGTGAGATTGAGATTGTTGAAGCGGCATTGCACAGCATCGTGCGTAGCTATACGCGTGAAGCAGGTGTGCGTAACCTTGAGCGTGAAGTGAACAAGATCTGCCGTAAAGTGGTTCGCGGTTCGGTTGAAACTCATGGTGCTCGCGCTCCGAAAAAAGCAGAACGTCAGCTAGTGACGGTCGATGACAAGAACATCGATGACTATCTAGGTGTGCATCAGTATGACTACGGTCTGGCTGAAGAAGAGCCTGAGATCGGTCGTATTACTGGTCTTGCATGGACTCAGGTCGGCGGTGAGCTATTGACCATCGAAGCGGTCGGTATGAAAGGTAAAGGCGAGCTTAGCTTTACCGGTTCACTAGGCGATGTGATGAAAGAGTCAATTCGCGCAGCTATGAGCGTGGTTCGTGCTCGCGGTGATAGCTTAGGTATCGACTACGAGACGTTTAAAACAACAGACGTCCATGTCCATATGCCAGAAGGAGCCACGCCAAAAGACGGCCCATCTGCTGGTGGTGCACTGACGACAGCGCTAGTCTCTGCGTTGACAGGTATCGCTATCCGTCCAGATATTGCGATGACAGGTGAGATTACCTTACGCGGTAAGATATTACGTATTGGCGGTCTCAAAGAGAAATTGCTGGCGGCACATCGCGGCGGTATCAAGCACGTCTTAATCCCAGCGACTAATGAGCGAGATTTGGCTGATATTCCTGATAACGTGAAAGAAGGCCTAACCATTCAGCCAGTTGCCACGATTGAGGAAATCTTAAAGGTTGCTTTGGTCAGTATGCCAACACCAATCAAACCTGCAAAAGTTACGGTTGATAAAACCTCTGGCAAAGCACTGCATAATTAATTGACCCTTTATTAAGCCAGTTCTATAGATTAAGAAGCCGCTCATCACTATGATGGGCGGCTTTTTTATACCTGTTTGTTATTCATTTGCTTGCAGTTCATAGCTTTCTTAGTAGTTCTCTCACGCATTTAAAGCCATTTAATTTTGAAAAACATTTATCTTAGTTCGTTTTTCAAACCCATACGATACTTACATTTATTAACTGATTGTTGCGCATTTGATGAATAACTATAGAGTTAGCTTGGCTATACTGACTCCGATGTTAACGAATATTGACGCCGATTTTTATAGAACAATAACGATAGATATTCGTGGCTTTAATGAAGATTAAAAATAACAACTCAAACAATTGGAGATAATGATGAATAAGACATTACTTGCAAGTACCCTATTATGCGGTTCAGCGTTAGCAATGACTGGTTGCCAAACGGTAGAAGGCCAAATGCAAACAGGCAATCCTTTAGCACAGCCAACGCTAAAATCAACCATACAAACAGTAGATGGCGAGAAGAAAGAAGTTGGTCAAGTTTTCTTACGTCCAGTTGATGGTGGCGTCCAAGTTTACGGTAAACTCACTAACCTACAGCCAGGTAGAACTGTCTCATTACATATCCACGAAACAGGCAGCTGTGACGTCATGGGTAAAGCAGCAGGCGGTCACTTCAACCCAGACAACAAGCCACACTCTAATCCAGATGACATGAATGGTCATGCTGGTGACTTGCCAAACTTAACTGCTAATGAAGATGGTGTTGCTACTATTAACTATGTGAATAAGAAAATCGCAGCGACTGAAGCAGGTAAATACAGCGTAAATCGTTTGGCCTTTATCGTACATGCTGGCGTTGACGACTATACCAGTCAGCCTTCAGGTAATGCAGGCGATCGTATTGGTTGCGGTATCATCGTAAAAAACTAATACTGTCCAAACCTATAGACTTAAGCTAGGTTTGCAAACGTAGAAATGGCTTAAAAGAAATCTTATAAGCACAAAAAAACCCTCTTAAATTATAAGAGGGTTTTTTATTGGAAGTAACTATTAGGTTCGTTGAAGCCAATATAAAGCTAATACAAGAAAGACCAATGCAAATCGTACCTGTAGTACATCAAATGAGTCTGACGCTATAAAAGCACTATATTGGATTTCACAATAGTTACTCTTCTACCCATTCACCTTTACGCCAGTACACACCCCAACGTGTGGCCTTGCCGTTTTTTTCAGAGCCGATATACTGCTCTTTTTTCTTACGTGACCAGCGCAAGATGGTTGGGTTACCTTCAGGATCTTCATCTGGCCCTGCAAACAGATACTGGAACTTGTCTTCCATTTTATCTTTAATTTCTCGTAGCTCAGCCAGCTTTGGCGGACGTGTCTCGCGCACTTTCGGGAACTTAGACGCTGCTAAGAACATCCCAGCCGCCCCTTCACGCAAAATGAAATAATCATCATGCTTGGTCGACTTTAGCTCTGGAAGATGGATTGGATCCATACGCGGCGGAGCTGCTTCGCCTGTTTTTAGCACCTTGCGCGTGTTATCACAGTTCTGGCAAGCAAAGTACGGACCAAAGCGTCCTGTTTTAAGCTCCATCTGCCCATCGCACTTATTACAGTCAATGGTTGGTGCATCTGAGCCAGGAACTTCAAACTTGCCTTCTTCTAGGATATAACCATCGCAATCAGGGTTATTACCGCAAATGTGTAGTTTGAGGCCACCATCTACGATGTAACCATTCATCGCCGTACCACATTTCGGGCAGCGTTTTTTCTCCATCAAATCTTTAACTTCTGCCGCTTCGTCATCACCTTCCGCATCATCTAGATTGGCGAATGCTTCGACTGGCATTAGATTTTTGGTACCTTTACAGCGCTCTTTTGGCGGCAAGTTATAGCCCGTACAGCCCAAGAATACACCTGTTGACCCTGTACGCAGCTGCATCGGACGATCACAGATGTCGCAATGGACGTCTGGTACATCGGTCGGATCATTTGGACGCATACCATCTTTTTCTTTGGCACGCTCTAGAGTGGTTTTGAACTCGCCATAGAAATTATCGAGCACGTCTTTCCAATCTTGCTCACCTTCGGCGACATGATCGAGCTTGTCCTCTAACGCAGCAGTAAAGGTATAATCCATTAAGTCTGGGAAGCTAGCCGTCAATCTATCGGTGACGATATCGCCCATCTTTTCGGCAAATAAACGCTTGTTCTCTAACTTCACATAACCACGATCTTGAATGGTTGAGATAATTGAAGCATACGTCGATGGACGACCGATACCTTTTTTCTCAAGCTCTTTGACTAGGCTTGCTTCAGTATAGCGGGGCGCAGGCTTAGTAAAATGCTGACTTGGATCTAGCTTGTCTAGGTTTAACTTATCGCCTTTTTTGACATCAGGCAGTAAGGTATCGTCAGTCTTGGCTGGTGGCATCACTCTTGTGTAGCCATCAAATACCATGGTACGACCACGGGCTTTTAGCTCAATATCATCTGCGCCTACAAACAGGTTCACTGATAAATATTTGGCAGGTAACATCTGACACGCTACAAATTGACGCCAGATTAGCTCGTATAGACGTATTGCATCCCGCTCAACACCTTTGAGCTGCGTTGACTTCATATTGACGTTAGAAGGACGAATCGCTTCATGCGCCTCTTGTGCGCCCTGCTTGTTACCATAGAAATTTGGTTTTTCTGGTACGTACTTTGCGCCATAGCTGTCTTCGATATGACCACGGACAGCAGCAAGCGCGTCACCTGATAAGAATGTCGAATCGGTACGCATATAAGTAATATGACCCGCTTCGTATAGACGCTGCGCCAAAATCATGGTTTTCTTAACAGAGAACCCTAAGCGCGTGCTAGCAGCCTGTTGTAAGGTTGAAGTAATAAATGGCGCGCTTGGACGTGATTGCGTTGGTTTCTCTTCACGCTCTTTGACGATAAAATCGCTTGCTTTGAGTATCTCTAGGACTTTATCGGTTTGCTCTTTATTACCAAGCTTTAGCGTTTTGCCACCTTGTTTGGTCGCCTCTAATCGAATGCCAATTTGCTCAGCGTCTGAGGTCTTTTTGGCTTTACCATTAGCAATGTGCGTGTCCGCATGAATCTGCCAGTACTCTTCTGGAATGAACGCTCGAATCTCATGCTCACGCTCAACGACCAAGCGCATAGCGACTGACTGTACACGGCCTGCAGACAGTCCGCGAGCAATCTTTTGCCACAATAATGGCGATACCATAAAGCCAACAACACGGTCCAAGAACCGACGAGCTTGCTGCGCGTTCACGCGGTCAATGTCTAATTTCGAAGGCTGCTTAAATGCACTTTGAATAGCTGACTTGGTAATCTCGTTAAAGACCACACGTTGATACTTGCTATCCGGGCCACCGATGACTTCTTTTAGATGCCAAGCAATCGCTTCCCCTTCTCTATCCATATCCGTTGCTAGATAGATTTTGTCAGCGTCTTTGGCTAATGCTTTAAGCTCTTTAATGACTTTGGTTTTGTTTGGTAGTACTTCATAGACTGCTGCCCAATCATGCTCTGGATCTACACCCATGCGGCGTACCAGTGCTTGCTGCGCTTTTTCTTCTTTGGTCAGACTGTCATCTTTTTTAGCGGTTGTGGCTTTCTTTGCGCTTTTGCTCGCACTGACCGGCAAATCACGGACGTGACCGATACTTGAGCGTACGATAAAGTCATCACCAAGGTATTTATTAATCGTTTTTGCCTTGGCTGGTGATTCTACAATCACCAAAGACTTACCCTTTGGGCTGTCAGCAGCTGGTGCTGGACTTTTTTTGGTTGTGGTTTTTGCCATGTTTGACGACACCATAATATAAGTAAATTAAAAGTAAGGTTAAATTCAGCAGCACGGCAATTTATGGAAGCGGATACTCACGGTTTGACCATGGTTCAGCTCTTTATAGTAATAATCGCTGCTGATAAAAAAGGTTATAAAACAAATAATAACCATAAAATAAAGATATAGTTATAAAGACGTTACACTGCTAAGCGTTAAACTGTCAACTTTAAATAATTTGAATATGACAAACCGCTTGCATATTGCCCTTTAATGGAGACGAAAAAACGCTTTACTAGGTTTATGCTTGTTTTTGCATCTGTAGCGCCCATTTCTCAAGGTTTTCTTTGAGCACTAATAAGTCCGCTTCGATCCGTTTTTGATGGTACGTTGGGTTAGATGCTGGACGTACATAAGCAATATCTTCCCAATAAATAATAATGCTATTGGCCTTGGTCAATAGACCTTTAACAAACGGTTCGATACTTACTGGCAAATCTAACGGCACTTGATCCAAGCTAAAATCAGTTTTTTTGACCGTCGGATTATTGCTGATTTGACTAGAACGAATCGCACTGGGAATAGTAAGCGTCTTATCATCTGTACTGGTATCGACAAAACTGCTGTCTGGTCGCCACTGCCCATCAATCACTTGATAACGGGTATGCGGCAGTTTAGTGTCTTCAAATATCAGGCAGTACTGCCCAAGCATACCCCGACCATACTCATTGTCACGGCCTTTGATCCAATCAGGGCACGAAACGAGCTTTGGATTGAGCTGTAAACGACGCGCGGTCATACGCAGCTTATCCAAACGCTGATCGATACCGTTCGGTTTGAGCGCCATCATACTCCCTAATACGAATAGTACAATGATAACGCCAATCAATGTTCCCATGATGGTCTGGCCTTTTGACTAAATGAAAAAGATACTAAGAGATATAGCGGTAAGTATCGCTAATGAACCGTTATTTATAAATAGTACATATAAATTTGCGATTAGCACGATAACAAACAACGATATATAGGGGCTTATAATGAGCACGAACCATTAAAAATCAAGCGTTGTCGTCCAATCGCGGTGCAACGAGTGCTTTTAAAGCATATGACAATTTAGCAAGTTACGCTATTAAATCAGTTATTTAGCGTATACAAATTTACCGAACACAGCACGCTATAAAAACCAGATACGAAAAGTGGTCAGCCCAAAAAAGTGCTATGATAAACCATAATTTTAAACGCGCGCAGGTTTATTATGAATTATCTTACTGAGTCAAACTCATCGGGCGCTTATCACGCTCGCAAGCTGATGAGTAAAGTCATGAGCAAAACAAGCATGAGCCTATCGCTACTTGGCGCAATCGTGCTAACAGTGTCAGGCTGTGCCACTACCCAAAGCCTGACCCCGCAGCAATGTCAAAGCAGTAACTGGCAAGAAGTCGGCTACGCTGATGGCTCGCAAGGACGTTCAGGTGCCTACTTCGGTCACTATACCAATAGCTGCGCCAGTATAGGCGGTGCTAGCCCTAACCGTATCCAATGGGAGCAAGGCCGTCAACAGGGTCTCAAAAACTACTGTACCGAGCTGAATGCTTATAAACTCGGTCGCGAAGGCTATGACTGGCAACCTGTCTGTCCGTTAGAAGGTATTGAGAAGTTAGAAGAAGCCTACTCCCAAGGGCGCTACTACTATATCCGTCAGCGCGATCTCGACTACTTACGCTCACCTTACCCATTTGGCTACAGACATGCAGGTTTCGGTTACGGCTATCGTCCATTTGGCTACGGCTGGTAAAAAAAGAAAACCTCACTAACGACTTAATTTGAGGTTTAAGTAGTTAATGAGGTTGGAGAAAATTTTATTATTTTAATTGTTTTTATTATAGCGGTGCTGGTTGTCTTACTGGTCGGGCTATTGATTTATCTAGCCAGTTTTCTAATATAAAGTCAGAGCTACTAGCACTAACTCACAGTGCTTAAACTATTCATTGCTTAAGTTATTCAATGTCTAGCTACTAAGCTACTCATTCACAAAGGCGATTTTGGTCAGTCCAGCATTACTTGCCGCTGCCAAGACTTGAGCGACCGTATCGTACTTGCCTTCTTTATCCGCACGTAACTGTACCGCTGGATTCTTACCAGTCGCGCCTTGCTGCTGCAAGCGTGTCTCTAACTCTTCCATGCTGATTGGATCGCTATCCCAGAAGATCCCTGCATCTTTATCAATACTGACTTGGATCGCTTCTGGCGGCGTTTCATTGAGCGCGGCACTAGTCTCTGGCAAATCTAAAGGCACCGTCGGATTCAACACGGTCGCTGTCAATAAAAATATAATCATCAATACCAGCATGATATCGATAAGCGGAATGAGATTCATCTCATCCATGCTTCGTACGTCATCATCACCCAATTGAAATGCCATAGTTACTCTCAATGCTTTTAGTTATTTTCACACAGCCAAGCCGTTTTTTGACGGTTTGTCGACTTGTTGTTTTAGCCTTTATAGACTTAGCGCTTGCAGATTTAATGCTTGCAAAATAAACACTATCTATAGCTGCTTTGGCACAGAATTACTGTAGTTATTAGTATGCTGCGTCTCGCTCGTCGTTGAACGACTGCTTGTTGCAGCGTGTACTTGTGAGGCGCTAGCAGCATGGCTCGCGGTTACCTTGGTAGTATCCACAAGACCCGTTGATTGCGCCAATAGATCATGCGCTCTGTCGTTGGCTTGGTACATTATGCGGCGATTGATACGTACTGCAAGGTTGTAAAACACCACGGCTGGAATCGCTACTGCAATACCGAGACCTGTCATAATCAGAGCTTCACCGACTGGCCCTGCAACTTGTCCCAACCCTGCCTGACCACTCATACCGATGTTGTGCAAGGCATGGAAAATACCCCATACCGTACCAAACAAGCCAATGAAAGGTGCAATCGCTGCCGTCGTGCCAAGAATTGGCAGACCGCGCTCACTAGCAAAGCGATAGCGACCGATGTGCTTGAGCAAAGTCTGCTCAGTCACCAAACGGCGTGTGGCAGCATCAGTACCAACCAAATCAGACTGTCTGGCTTGTAATTGCTGACTCAAATCATCTGCTACATTGGTCGCCAGTTTGCGGCTTTGCAATACGCGGACGATACCTGTCACCCAAGAGAGAATAGATAACGCAAGCAACAAAAAGAACAACGTTTTTGTCACCATGTCGCTGATCTGCCAGTATTGCATAAAGTCCATGTCAGACTCCTTAATGTGTAATGCCATTACATGATACTGAGGTAAATATCATGTTTAGTTTTATAATAAAAAATGATTAATAAATACGTTGTTATAAAGTATGAGTTATCAAGGAACTGCGTAACTGATCGGTAGGGTCACATCACCTACCACGGGTACGCCATTCTTAGTAAAGGGTTTGAACTTGCCAGATCGCACTTGACGTCTGGCTTCTTTGTCTACTAGCGGATTACCTGATGATTGAGCAACTCGCACGTTATCGATGCCGCCTTGTTTGTTGACTCGTAATACCAAGACAACGTTGAGCGTATCACCAGAACGGGCTCTACGTGCGGCGCGCTCAGGGAAACTAAAGTTTGGCGCAGATGCCCAGTTGGCTGAGCTAGCAGTAAAGCTCACAGGCTCATTACTCTGTGCTAAAGCAGCTGCTGCTTCCGCCTCAGCTCTTGCTTGTGCAGCGGCGGCCTCTGCAGCAGCCTTCGCTTGAGCGGCAGCTTTGGCATCAGCGACTCTTTTGGCTTCTTGCTCTGCCCTAGCTTGCGCCTCTTGCTCAGCTTTTCTGGCTTGTCGCTCTGATTCAGCTTGGGCAGCTGCTTTGCGCTGTGCTTCAGCTGCTGAATTATCAATCTTTGGTTTCGGTAGCGGCTCTTTTGGGGCTACTTTTTGACTGGTATCAGGACGAGGCTTTTCTGACGCTATCACAGGCGTTACTTTCGGCTCTATATTTTTTACAACAGGCTCTTTTGGTTGTTTAACCGGCTCTTTAGGCTTTGGTTCAGGTTGCGGCGCTGGCTGAACTTGCACCTCAGGCTGTACTTCTTTTTTGGCTGTGACTGTTTGTTTTTCTACTTCAGTTGAGACCGTTTTTGCCGGTAATGACACAAACTTTATCTCAAGTGGTGACATCTCTTTTTTTGGCTCAGGTTTGAGTTCAGGCGTTTTTATTGCCACTAGTGCAATTGCGGCAAGCACATGGAGTCCTAAGACTGCAACAATAGCTAGCAATAACGACTTAAGTGGTGGCGCGTCTAAATCCGTTGAACTCATAACAGCCTAATGTTTATTACTCAGAGTAGAATGGCGTAGATAATAATGCAAACGATAATTATTATCAATAATAATTTACAATATTTTTGCTATTTAATACATCTCTGACACGTGACATTGCTTAGTAGCCTTATTTATCAGAACGCTTATTTCTATGAACGTTACCTACTTTTATACCTCACTACTATGAATCTTATCTTTACATCAAATGATACGTTGCGTTTAATATAACAAGTGCTGTTAATAAAAACCATTATCATTTATATTGATAATGAGTCTCAACTACTTTATTATAACCGCTGTACTGTCTACCCATACTATTTTTATAAAAACTATTCGTATAAAAAATTAGTGAGTGGTACTAGGGCGTGTCCTCATTTTAAAAATGGTGATAAAAATGAGATAAATTGCCGTCAAACGAGGAAAATAGTGCAGATAATATCGAGATATTGACCAACTATTTGACGATGTTTGGCAAAATTTAGCTGTTTTTAGCCCATTTAGAGGACACTCGTTTGAATTGAGGACACGCCCTAAGTAGACTATTTATTTTATGCTTTTTATCTCAAGCAACTTTCAGACTTAATATTTTTAGCGTTATTCATTTGCAATTATTTTAGACAATTGCTTAAACATTTTTTGATAGACCGAGTTCATTATGCCGACACCCTTATTATCTAGCAGATCTACCGCCTCTTTTTTCAAACGTCCATTATTGACTGCTGCCATGACAGCGTTATTAGCTACGGTAGTGGCAGGATGTAGCTCGCCTGAATCAAATGACTCTGAGCCAGCAGACGCTAAAACCGAAAACCCAACGGCTGATGAATCACAGAACGTTGCTAATAACGACGCTGTATCTGCTGAAAAAATCATGGTCAATACCGTAAAAGGTGATGTTGAGCTGGCTATGAACCCATCGCCACTTGTCGTTTATGACATGACATTGATGCAAGACTTGGCCGCGCTAGATGTGGCAGTCGATGGTATGCCTGGAGGTCTATTACTAAAGAACCTACACTCAGAGACGCAACCTGATCCAAAATCGGTAGGTACTGTGTTTGAGCCAGATCTTGAAGCGTTGAATGCAATGCAGCCACAAGCTATTTTGGTCGGTTCACGCATGGCAGAAAAATACGACGAGCTATCAAGTATCGCGCCGACATTGGATATGAGTATTGATACAGCAAATATCTATGAGTCAAGCAAGCAGCGCCTGCATGATCTAGGTGCATTGTTTGGTAAAAGCGATCAAGCCGCTAAGCTACAACAGAACATCGATGGACTCATCACTGAGACCAAGAGTCTAACAAAAGAAAATAAAGGCACGGGCCTAGTCGTCATGGTCAATGGCAACAAAATGTCAGCCTATGGTGACAAGTCTCGCTATGGTTTTATCCATACTGTGTTAGGTGTGCCAATGGCAGATGACAAAATTGCCGATGCGCCTCATGGTCAGCCGATATCGTTTGAATACATCCAAAAAGCCAATCCAGATTGGTTATTTGTCATCGACCGCAGTGCCGCAATTGGTGAAGACGGTATTGGTGCCAAGGCCGTATTGGACAATCCACTGGTTGCCCAGAGCAATGCATGGAGCAAGCAGCAAGTGGTTTATTTGAGCCCAGATTCTTACTTAGCATTTGGCGGTTACTACCAGTGGATGCAGGATCTAACGACGATCAAAGATGCTTTTACTAACGCTAAATAACGTCGTTGCTTATACAAACAATTATTGCTCAAGTAGGTAATTATTACCGTTAACCCTGCTCATTTTTAAGCCAGTAGAGATTATGTCGTTATTTTCACACCGTACTCATGCTAGGCTCAAATCCAGTACTGCTCCATCAGCGTCAAGCTGGCAAAGCGGTACTGGCAATGCGTTACATCGACGTACTGTCATACCACCGTGGTTCATCAATACAGCAAGCCTCATTCTTATGGGGCTTTTGGTGTTATTGAGCTTATCTATTGGTGTGGCTGACTTTTCGTGGTCAGGTATCTTGCAGAGCCTGCTGACTCAGAGTGCCAACTCCGATAGCTCATTGTTATTGGTTAGCCGTATACCGCGTACCATCGCCATTATCTTGACTGGTATTGCGATGGCAGTGGCTGGGATGATTATCCAAGTAGTACTAAAAAACCGCTTTGTAGAGCCATCTATGGTTGGTGCGACTCAGAGCGCTGCACTTGGTTTGCTGGTAGTCAGTCTGCTGTTCCCTGCCAGTGCGCTCATTGTCAAAATGGGCGTGGCAACCATCGCTGCCGTTTTTGGCATGATGCTATTTATGCTGCTCATTCACCGTATTCCGCCCACTGATTTTTTGATGATTCCACTGATTGGTATTGTCTTTGGCGGCATTATTGAAGCCGTCACCACTTTTATCGCCTATCAAACCGAATCGCTACAGATGCTTAGTGTTTGGCAGTTTGGGGATTTCTCAGGCGTATTGGCAGGGCGCTATGAGCTGTTGTGGCTAACGGGTGGACTGTGTGTGCTGGCTTATATTATTGCCGACAAGCTGACCATCGTCGGTTTGGGTGACAATATCGCCTTAAACTTAGGTATTAGTAAGCGTCAGGTTACTTGGATTGGCGTGGGTATGGTAGCCATGATGAGCGCTGTCGTGGTCGTGACTGTGGGCATGATTCCCTTTATTGGACTGGTCGTGCCAAACATTGTGAGCCGCATAATGGGAGATAAGTTACGTCGCAGCTTGCCAGCAGTTGCCCTACTTGGTGCTTCAGCCGTGCTGCTATGCGACATTATCGGACGCTCTATTCGCTATCCATTTGAAGTACCGGTCGCCACTATTTTTGGCGTGGTCGGTACAGTGCTGTTTTTATGGCTGTTATTACGTGCGCCAGCTGAGCAGTAGCACTATGTTTACTAACTGTGTGCTCACTTTTGGTACTCATGTACCGTCGTTCATTTTTTGCCTTATTAGATAAGCTTGGCACCATAGGATTTTTGTATGTTCTCATCAACTAAGCTTACTTCCACCAAGACTGATGCTACCAGCACAGCGGTAAATAATTCATCTTCAGCAGATGGTCAGTATTCAGCCGCTGCACAAGGTCATTTGGCAAAGCTTTGGGCATGGATAGCTGCCCATCCAAAATCCATAGCAGCTATTATTCTACTTATCTCGA
Organism: Psychrobacter sp. 4Dc; assembly: GCF_002836715.1. Taxonomy (GTDB): domain Bacteria; phylum Pseudomonadota; class Gammaproteobacteria; order Pseudomonadales; family Moraxellaceae; genus Psychrobacter. The sequence goes on along the minus strand of NZ_PJAT01000147.1, from coordinate 58,992 downwards.
TGACCTTGTTTATGACACTCAATGTCAATGGCTATTGGGACTTTGCACTACCATTACGCGGCAAAAAACTGTTGGCACTAATGGTGGTTGGCTATGCGATTGGCGTGTCGACGCTACTGTTTCAGACGTTGACTCACAATCCAATTCTAACGCCCTCCCTACTTGGGTTTGACTCACTCTATGTTCTGTTGCAGAGCTTACTGGTTTTCTTTTTAGGTGCGATTAGCTTTACCAGTCTCGATCCTATTGCCAAGTTCACGCTAGAGATTGTCCTGATGTTTGGGGCATCTTTATTATTGTTTAAGTTATTATTTTCTAAAAGCAGTCAGGATCTGACGCGGCTAATATTGGTGGGCGTTATCTTTGGCGTGTTATTTCGCAGTTTATCAGCACTCATTGCACGGCTGATTAACCCTGATGATTTTGTGGTCGTACAGTCTGCCAGCTACGCGCAGTTCAATACGGTCAACCCTCAGCTACTAGGTATCAGCTTATTCATCTGTGCCATCACCGCGATATTTGTATGGCGCTGGCGTTATCAGTGCGATGTATTGATGCTTGGACAAGCACAAGCCGTCAATCTTGGTATCAACTATCAGCGTCTGGCATTTGGTCTATTAACTGTCATCGCTGTACTGGTTGCCACTGCCACTGCACTGGTGGGTCCAGTGACTTTCTTTGGTCTATTGGTTTGCGCATTGACCAATCGTATCGCTCGACATATGTATCACACCGAGCGGCTGATATTGGTCAGTTTGGTCGCTATGATTTGCTTAGTACTGGGTCAGACTATCTTTGAGCAAGTGCTAGATATGGCAGGCGTGTTGTCCGTCGTGATAGAGCTAGCAGGTGGATTGATGTTCTTAGCATTGATATTTATGTCTCAACGTCGTTCTTTATGATTACTTAGCCGACATTGTTTATTTAGCTGATTCTGTTGATAGAGAAAACCCTAAGACTTTTTAAATAAGACTGACTATGATTAAACTGAATAATATCTCTCACCATATTGGCAAACAAAAAATCTTGCATGACATTACGTTGTCCCTACCAACGGCGCAGGTGATTGCTTTGATTGGGCCTAATGGCGCTGGGAAGTCTACGTTGTTTTCTGTCATGGCTCGCTTGCAGCCGCTACAATCTGGGCAGGTGAGCTTCTCTGTAGATAATGAAGAGCGTGATATTGTCAGCTGTCAGGCGCGCACACTGGCCAAAACTGTCGCTATGCTCGGACAAGACAATCATGTGCAAGGACGCCTGCGCGTACATGAGCTACTGATGTTTGGTCGTTATCCCTATCATCAAGGACAACCAACCGCTGACGATCAGCAAAAAGTACAGGAAATCCTCGAACGCTTTGAGCTTGAGCCACTTGCCGAGCGCTTCTTGTCAACGCTATCGGGTGGACAGCGACAGCGCGTGCTGATCGCTATGATTGTCTGTCAAGATACGCCCTATCTATTGCTCGATGAGCCACTAAATAACCTAGACATGTATCATGCTGGTCGACTCATGCGTGAGCTACGCCAGCTTAGCCACAATCAGCAAAAAACCGTGGTAATCGTCCTGCATGATATCAACCAAGCGGCACAGTTTGCAGATACAGTAGTTACGATGAAAGCAGGAGAAGTGACCGCTATAGGTTGCCCTGCTGATGTTATTACTAAAGAGACGATGAAAGATTTATACAACGTCGATGTCACTGTCCTAAGTCATCAGGGTCGTCCAGTGATTGTTGATACGGTTTAAATAAAGAACTTCGCAAATAATAAAAGAAATTATAGATGTATAGAGCGCTATTAAATAATCGATGGATAAACTACAAGAACTTATCTCTACTAGTTTTAGTAATTAGCTTTTGCTTATTCATTTTTAATGCTTTAAATAAGGAGATATCAAATACCTTTTTTTGGTTAGGAATGACCTTATATGGTCTAAGATTGGTGGTTATTCCTATGGATTTTACTCAAGACATTTCTTCAGTAGATTACACAAAGAACTATGATGAAAATAGTAGTTGGTATAGATGGGTCATGATAGGTGAAACGTTTGCTTTCTTCATTTTTACTGTCTCGATAGCATACACAATATTCTTGCAATTAAATTTATAACTAGGGCATACCTTTGATTCAACAGATAGCTATCTAAATAAAAATATACCCTAGAAATATCACTATATTACCTACCTTTTTGCGACGCTTTAAGTCGCTGCTGTCGACCTTTCCACCATAGATAAACACCAGTAATAGACAACACTGTCACAGCCAAACCTATCAATGCTAAAAATATTTGATACAGCAAATGGCCAATACCTTGACTGATATGCCCCATATGTAAGGTCGATAGCCATTGATCGGCTTTGCTGCCAAATGATGAACTTTGATAGCCAAAATTTACACGCTCGATGCTACCAGTCCTTGCATTGACGGTAATAGACGAAGCGCCGCCTTTTTTACCAATATCTCTATCTGTTTTAAAACGCAGCTGCCATTGACCCTCATCTTCAATCCAGCGTATGCCTAAAAACTCTCGTACTAGCATACCCTTACTTTGGGCAGCGATGTTTGCCTGCTCACTTAAATAAGCAATGCTATTGGCTTTGTTGACCACATCAACAGCCTCGTCATCGACAACTTCATTGCTTACAACTTCAACTCTAGTCGCTGGTTCTGCACCAGACGCCTGCTCTGCTTTTTCTGATTGTTTTCTTGAGTTCTCCTGTCTTTCATCTCTACCCTCAAGCCCTACGACAGCGTGCATCACAGGTTGATATACCTCTCTTAGGTTAAAACCAACACTGGACCATGCGATGACAAATAAAATCCCCCAAAGCCATAACCCAAAGGCATGGTGTAGATCATAGTTGAGCTTAAAGAGATTGGTTTTGCGGCGGATTTTCCACGCTGGTAACCAGCGTTTTAAAAAGGAGGCACGTTTTTTAGGCGAGGTTTGGTTCTGTGCTTTTTTCTTAACCGCCCTAGGAAATGTTAAGTAGAAGCCAATAAAGCAATTAATCGTCCATACGAGCGCGACAATCCCTAGTAGCAATTTTCCAATATCACCCAGTAATAAATCGCGATGTAACCAAAACACTTTCCACATGGTGTTGTGCCATGCCCACTCATCTCTATCACGAGTACCAATGATATCGCCAGTATAAGGATGGACATAAACTTGTTGAAACGGTGCTTTTGGTTGGTTTTGGGCGGCTTTGCCTCGTGCTCTATCTACCGAAAATACGGCTGACCTCTCTGCTGTTATCGAGGTTGGCATGCTAGAAAAAGCATATTGAGGGTACGCACTGATGACCTTGTCATGAAGCTCGGCAATAGGCAGATGTGATGCGTTTTGTTTCTCAACCTGAGCCAGTTTATGGTTGAAGACATCGTCTAGCTCGTCATGAAATGCCAGCAATGTGCCAGTAATACCAGTGATAATTAAAAAAGCTGCCATGGCAAGCCCAGTATAACGATGGAGCCAAAGACAGCTATAGCGAAAATTAAATGACATAAATAAATCTGCTGTTATATTGTGATAGTAAGTTATTGAATTATTAAAAATATTTACGAGGGCATGGGCTTATTTTGAAAATAAGAACCTGCCCTAACAACACAAAAGGTCTAAGCAAATAGCTCAGACCTTTTTCTAATTTAACAAACCCTGTGTCTACCTCCTAAAAATCAACGCTAACGTCGAACACATAAGTACGACCAGGTTCATTGAACGTACGTGCACCTGCGTTCGTAGCGGTACCCTCACGATAAACACCCTCATCAAATAAGTTTTTGATACCAGCACCAACAGTAATCGCTTTTGTCAGATCATAGCGAGTGCTCACATTGGCAATGGCATACGGTTCGCGATCAAGCAACGGGTCACCACTATCTTCTCCAGTCGTAACTGAAATCGTTGGGGCTTCAATCACACCATAGTAGCTCACATCAAAGTCGGCATTCCAGCGAGGCGTAATATCCCAATCCACACCCGTGTTCACAGTGAACTTAGGAATGAGCGATAATGGCTCGCCATTGTCTTTTCGCTCTGAGCGGATGTTACCAGTGATATTAGAAGACCATCTTACATTGTCAGTGACTGGTACTTGTACAAAACCTTCTAAACCTTCGACAATTGCTTCACCTTGATTGTCCCATTGAAAGATAGAACGATTTGTCGCTGTATCTACCGCCACACGATCCGTACCAGCGCCAATGCGGTTATCATAGGCATTATGGTAATAAGTCAAGCCTGCATTCAGTCCAGTACCATCATCATAAGTAAAGGTGATCTCTTTATTCCAAGATGTCTCATTTTCTAGGTCAGGGTTCCCTAATACGTGGCAACCTCTTTCATCAAGAGGTACCCAAGATGGACAACCATTGCCACCAGTATAGTAAATATAGTTTGGATCAAGCTGATATAACGATGGGGCTTTAAACGCACGACTGACGCCGCCTTTCACTGACCAATCAGGACTAAAGTGCCAAGTAGTATTGATACTAGGCGACCAATTACTACCAGCCTCGCTATGATAGTCGAAGCGTAGACCTGGAGTCACATACCAGTCAGGTGTGATCTCGTAGTTATCTTCTAGATATACACCAATAAGATAAGCATCTGAAGTTGGATCACGCTGTTCAGGATCGGTTTCTACATTACCAAAATCAAAACCCTCTGCAAATGCCAAATCAGATACCACGGGGTTATCTAGCTTTTCGCCGCGAAACTCTGCACCAGCAGTCAAGGTATGACGATCAAAGTAAATATCCCATTCTGATTTGGCATTCAGCGTATCGTAAGTCGCCTCTGTCCACTCAAAATCTTCGCCTTCGTCAGGTATTTGAATTTGACCTTCACCACCACCCGCACTACCTTCACCCAAACGCTCATTAACTGTCCGAGTATACTCAATGAAACTGTTGCTACTAGCGTCATCGTACTCACCGCGATGCGTGATTGCCGCGCCATAGCGCTGCATTTTGCTCGTTGTTTCACCTTCTAACTCATCTAACAAATTTTGGTTCACGGTTTGGAACAATGAATCACCCGCCCAGCGGTTTTCTTGACGGCTATAATTCACTTCAAAACCGACCGTATTCATCGCATCCATCGCGTATTCAAACAATTGGCGCACATCGATATTTTCGACACCTTCAGTACCTGCCGCTACCGAGGCAGCCGGACCACTGCGCCCGTCAACAATCTGTGCATCTTTGGCATTGATATAAGGATCATCGCCTTCACTATCGTGATAACCAAGAGTGGTACGAGAGGACAGTTTATCCGTCAATGCACCTGCCATATTGATATTGGTACGCCAGCTACTGCCTTCTAGATCGCTCTCTGGTGCCTCATAGTGACCACTGATAGAAAATTCTGGCTCAGTCGGGCTCTTAGTAATGATATTTACCACGCCGCCCATACTACCAGAGCCATAACGGGCAGCTGCTGGACCACGCAATACTTCGATGCTTTCGATAGCACCTGGTGGTACCCACTGCGAGTCACCACGCGTGTCTTGCTCACTCCCACGACTAGGTCGTGAGGAATTGCGAGAAGTGACAGGACGACCGTCAATTAAGATAAGTGTATTGTTTGGCCCCATACCGCGCAAATCAATTTGACGTTGGTTACCACGCTGACCTGACGTTGATGAACCCGACAAATTCACACCTGGCATCTTACGTACAATTTCCGAGATATCATTAGAAACTGATGCTTTTTCGATGGCTTCTTCACTAATAATAGACAGCCCAGCTGCTTGTTCTAGCTCGTCCCTTGCTGCCCGCACCACAATTGTATCCAATGTAGCTGTAGGCACAGCTTCCTGCCCACTTGCTCCCTGTATCATATTGTCATCACTGTCTGCAGCAACGGCTGTACTACTAAGAATAGAAGTCACAGCGATACTTAGTAAAAGCTTACCAGTCACGACGCGTTGAAGTTTTTTTGGAGAAGTGATGACTGAGAAATCAGAGCAACCTGATTGGTTTGACATAAGTAATATTCCTTGAAGCGCACAATTTCGTTAATACCTGTTTATCTCATCGTCAGTGAATGGTTTTAGCCATTTTTTATGCGATGCTTCGGATGCATTCTCGGTGCAAGTACACATAAATAAACGTCTAAAATTGACATACGATTGTCGGATAGACGTGTCCGTAAATATATGTGTTATAAAAACATGACTAAAATATCGCCAAGAGGCTTAGCTATTGAGAGTAAACGAATAAGGGTATCTACTAAGTAGGGTTAAAAGTTTGATGACGCTGTAACTATCATTAGCCAACGAATTAAATATTTAACGTAAAAAAGTCTCTATAAATAGAATAAAGCAAAGAGCCATTAACTGTTCTGTAATGAACGAAACACACTTTAGCAAGATACATATAATAATGCAAACATTAATGATAATAATTATCATTAATGTTTGCATTATTATATCCGGTTTAGTTAACGGTTTAATTAATGCTCAATATATCTATAGAAATGCCTAATAGTTTCAATTGTATAAGCACTACACTGTCAAACCTTGTCGATATATCCAATATGATAATTCGGCCAGTTAGAAACATTATGCGTCAGATTCAGAATTTCGACGTTTACTTACTCTATGCCCGTATTCACTCACAATTATTTCCTGATAATTTGGGAGATATAAATGAGCTTCGATGATATCTCGCTGTTGTTTAGAGTATTGGCGTAGTGCTCGCATACGATTTAACTCATATGCTATTTATACGGTAGCCTCACCTTCTACCAAACGAGCAACTTAACATCTACTCTTAGATAAATCGCACTCTCAAAAATCTCGTAAAAAAAGCCAGCTCCCGTGTAAGACAGCTGACTTTATAAGTACGATTAGACTTAAATTCGATAAGCTAGATTAGAACTGATAAGTTAAAGACGTTTTGATATTACGTCCCATCTCAAAATCAGTATAGTCATCATCAATAGAGTTACGTGACGCATGGCTTGCATAAGTCTCATCAAAGATGTTGTACACACCTAGTGTGGCCTTTAGACCTTCGATTTGAGTTGGCGTGTAAGTCATAAAGATATCGTGTACGTCATAGCCTGGTTTTTCGTTGTCATCATCAGCGGTATTCGGTGTCACATCGGCGACATAAGTACTGCGCCAGCCAAGCTCAGTAGTATTGGTTGGAGCATAACCTAGGTTGACCATGTACTTATCGCCAGACTCAGAGCCACTACCACTGACAGAAGAGATATTATAACCCGTATCCTCGCCTTTGCTACGCGCACGAGCATAGCTTAGACCCATGTTGAAGTTATCTGCTCGATAGTCGGCTGATAGCTCTACACCTTTGATTTTAAAATCTTCGTCATTATTAATGACACCTTGGCAGCTACCGTTTAACTGTCCAGTTGCACAATCTAAACCAACTCTACCATTACCTGCACGTACAAACTCAATATAGTTTTCGATATTGGTTTCAAAGTATTTAGCACTTAATTTTAAAGAGTCATCAGCCATTGTTAGACCACGCAGCGTTGTAGCAATACCGACTTCTGCATTGTCACCTTCTTCTGCTTTTAGGTCATTGTTCACATATGTATCGACACCATCGGAATTAAAGATGGTTTGGCTAAGATCTGGACCATTAAATAACTGCGTATAGCTTGCAAATAGCTGGGTACGCGGTGCAATCTCATAGCTAGCAGCTAGTGCGCCAACGACATTGTCATAAGTCTTGCCAGCAGATACATACTCTGGAGACTCATAACGGTCATAACGGACGCCTGGCGTTAAGCTAAGCTTACCCATTTGCCACTGGTCTTCTAGATATACAGACGTATTGGTTGCCTCATCGGTGCTCGCATTACCAAAGTCGCGTGTCATCTCAGATTCTTTTTTGTAATGCTCAACCCCAGCGATGAACTTATGAACCCCTGGCACACCATTGATGATACTGCTATCAACGATACTAGTGTTTTGTACTTTTGCGCCTGTGGTTTGGACTTCTGCATCAAACTCAAACCCAGGTACGCCATCAGAGTTACGCAAAATCTGCGTGCTGGTCTGATATACATTGGCATCTACATTGACCAATTGGTTGGCAGGATTGTAAGCATAGTCAAGTGCATAGGTATCGCGTTTGACTTCCTGCGGGATGATTGGGTTCCAGCCACCAGCAGGAAAATCTGGACGTAATGGGAACTTGCCTTTGTTTTCGGTACGGCTAAAGCTAGCGCCTACATGATGATCACTACCGACATAAGCACCAGCTTTTAATAGGATGTTTTCGCCTTCGCTGTCTTCCGTTTGGATTTTACGGCCTTTACCGTCTTCACCAGCGTCCGCATTGCGTTTACCATAATAAGCCAGTAAATCAACATTTTCTGTTGGCGCACCATATACAGTAGCTGAAGTTAGCAGTTCATCATTGTTGCTAGCATAACCTGTATGCAGCTTAGCACCTACCTTTTGACCTGGCTTAAGCAAATCTGCCGCGTCGACCGTCTCAAAAGCAACCGCACCGCCGATGGCATCATTACCTAGCGTCACTGAGTTATTGCCCACTGATACTTCTGCTTGTTTTAGCAGATCTGGATCAATAGTGACATCACCCATATGGTAGAACAACGCGCCTTCTTGACGTGCGCCATCAATCGTTACTTTTAGATTGGTATCATCAAGACCACGTACACGAATACGTTGGTTGACCGATGAGGTACCGCCCACGCTCACCCCTGGTACAACGTCCAGAAAATCGCTCAAATGGCTGGCTTGTGCAGCTGGGGTGTAGTCATCTATATAGACAGAGTCTTCTTGTACAGCGTCACGTACTGAGCTATTTGCTGTTACAGTGATAGTCTGTAATGTCGTGTTTGGCATATCTGCTGCCGTTGCAGCGCTGGCAGCTTGCGTCCACAATACAGCGGCGACACCGATAGACAATACTGTCAATTGACTAGATAACTTTACTTCGCGCATAACACATTTACTCACTTTGTTTACTGTCAGAATTTAGAATTTTTAAAATTATTTTTAAAAGTTGTCGTCAAATAACCCTTAAAATAGTGCTCACCAGAAGATTAAACACCTTAAAACACTTAACTCATCGTGCGAATAACATGATTAATGTTAATGATAATAATTAGCGTTTAAATAATGAGAGGCATAATAACTAAGTATTAACAATTTGGCAATAATTAATATTATACATTCTCAATTCTAGTGCTTAGTATGCCAAGGAAACACAGCAACGCTTGGTACCAACTATAAATATGCTATCGAATATGACGCTGGCCACGAGTTGAATCTATATAAACAAAGCTTAAAAATCATCACGTCTATAGCAGCCTGTTATTAACTTAGCTCATCACTTGTATTTCTTGTACTACTGTACTAGAATGCTGATACAAGCCGAGAGCTTCATGGCTACCCTGGCTATTTTTGATTAAGACGACTGATTATAAGACGATAAATTATGAGTACTGACCCTTATCACAGCTTACTGAGTCATCTGGCAAACTGTACTGATAGCGCAGATATCGAAAAGCTGCTCAGTGCCTTGCTGACCGATAAAGAACAGCATGACATCGCCAATCGTATTCGCATTTTTGACTTGCTAGATCGTGGCATCACCCAACGTGATATCTCTGAGCAGCTAGGCGTTGGTATCGCCACTGTCTCTCGCGGTGCCAAGGCCAAGCAAAGCCATGATGTCAGCGCGTTACTGGCCACTCATAGAGACCGCTCTTAGCCTCTGACGACGATACTATCTAGCTTTTTACTGACGAAACTTATACTTATTAATCGACACTTATTAATCGACACTTATTAATCAACACATATTTGAACCATTTCGGACTTTGTTATGACCTCTAGTACTCGCACACAGACCAAACCTGCTCCTATCGATATTCCGAGCAAACCACAACGCATCAAACTGACGCAAGATATCGATTTTTTTGCATTATTCAAACGTATCGAAAGCGCGTTTGATACCTGCTATTTACTCGAATCATTAGGTGAAGACAGCCATATATCGCGCCACCATGCGATTGGCTTTGACCCTGTGACAACTATCGCAGCCTTAGACCGCAACACGCTTGCCATTACCGATAATAAAACTGCTGAAACAAGCCATTATCAAACTGACAACCCTTATCAGCTACTGCGTGACATAACACCGCAGCACGTCATTGCTCGCGATCAAAGTGGTGGTCTGGTCGGGTATTTGGGTTATGACTGCGTGAACTTCTTTGAACCTAGCCTCAATGCAAAAGCCAGTGAAGACTTTGAACCATTTAAGTTTGGCGTGTATTTAGATGGATTGACCCTAGATAAGATGACTGGGGAAATCTTCTACTTTTATTACTCAACCGCTCAACAAGAAAACCGCATCGAGCAAATCAAAGCCCTACTCGATGAGCCAACGCCTAGCTATGAAGCGCCTAAAGTTGAATTTTTGGGCGATGGTATGAGCCAAGAGGAGCATGCCAATGTCGTCATGCAAGTCAAAGAAGACATCATCGCTGGGCGTATCTTTCAGTGTGAGGTAGGTTTTAAGTCTAAATATCGTATCGCTGGTGATAAGATGCCGATTTATGAAAAGTTGCGTGCCGTCAACCCATCACCGCATATGTATTTTATGAAATTTGCCCAGCAGTGCATCATCGGTGCGTCTCCTGAACTGCTATTTCGCTTGCGCCAAGGTGAAATGGAAACCTATCCGCTCGCAGGGACTGCCAAGCGCGGCGCCGATGTGATCGAAGACCGTAAGCTTGCCCGCGCCTTGCTCAACGATGACAAAGAGATTGCCGAGCACAATATGCTAGTCGACCTACATCGCAATGATATTGGCCGTGTGGCACGATTTGGTACAGTAAAAGTCCGTAGCCTGATGGATATCAAACGCTTCTCTCACGTGCAGCATATTTCTTCTGAAATCGTTGGTATCTTGCATCCTAACGAAGATATGTTTAGTGCCCTTGCCAGTAACTTCCCTGCTGGGACGCTATCAGGCGCACCTAAAGTAGAAGCCATTAAGGTGATTAATGAGCTAGAGCCAGATGGTCGCGGAGCTTACGGTGGTGCATTAGGCTCGTTCAATTTTAATGGTGATTGTATCTTTGCCATTCCAATTCGCAGCCTCTTTATCAATGGCGAGTCTGCCTACGCTCAAACTTGTGGTGGTAACGTTTACGACTCCAACCCAGCAGATGAATACTTAGAGATTCAGCGTAAACTGTCGGCGATGAAAGTCGTATTAGACAGCTTTATGCAGTCGTAATTCGTATCAGCCATAACTCATACATACCAAACGTACTGCATAAATTGACCATATTTTACCTAGCTATATTTTTACAAAAGAGTTTATGACCCATGAATGTTTTAATTATCGATAACTACGACTCGTTTACCTTCAATCTCTACCAATACGTGGGTGAGATTTTGCAAACCTTAGACCGTGATGAAGAAGCCAGCGTCATCGTTAAACGCAATAACGAAATTACTTTAGCAGACGTAGAAGCGATGAATCTTGATAGAATCATTATCTCACCTGGCCCAGGCTCTCCCGATGATCCGGCCTACTTTGGTATCTGTGCCGAAGTGATCGAAGTAATGGGTAAAACGACGCCACTACTGGGTGTGTGCCTCGGCATGCAAGGCATCGCTCATGTGTTCGGCGGTGATGTGGTACGCGCCAGTGTGCCGATGCATGGCAAGGTCTCATCAATTCGCCATGATAATTCAGGTATCTATCAAGGCTTGCCACAAGAGCTTGAGATCATGCGCTATCACTCACTGGTGGTAAAAGCTGACACTATACCAAGCTGTCTGACAATTACCTCAGTAGTCGCCAATGACAGCCGTGCTGAATTGAGCTTTGCTGAGTCAGCATTGACTGGTGATGAGATTATGGGACTGGCGCACAAAGAGTACCCAATCCAAGGAGTACAGTTTCACCCTGAGTCGTTTGCCACTGAAGGCGCTAAGCGATTGCTGAGTAATTTCTTGCTACAGGTATAAACCTATATGTCCGTCTCCATGTCTGCCTCAAGCCTAAATACTTCCAGCTTACTCAGACGTACTGCGTTGCTCTTGAGCTTAACGCTAGTGACATCTATCAGTTCGGCTGTAGCTCCTGTACAGGCAAACTTTACAATGGGCATGGACATCCAAGGTCAACGTCTTAACCTTTATGAGAGCTGTGCAGAAGGAAGCGTTACTTGCAACAATATGCTGCTAGTCGCTCCCGATTTAGGACGGCTATTGCAGACAACACCGGAACCTAGTAAGTCGCCCTACGCTGTTAAATACTACTCTGCGGAAACCAAGCATAGCTTATGTAAAGATGGCGTGACCCCGTGTCGATTTCAGGGTTGTACCTTTGAGGGCGAAGATTTTGATGGGTTTATAGACACATCAAACCATGAAATATCTATAAGAAGTAAATGGACAGTCGATACCTATAGTGCTACCTACAAAGAAAATGCGACTTATCTGCCATTAGCATCACAAGCTGCTCTGATTGATCAGATATATAACACGTCTGATAAAGCATTGAATGAAAGCTATAGAGTAACGCGAAATGAAGTCAGACGCTTGTACGGTGAAGATATGGCGGCTGATCTTAAGAAAGAGCAGACTCAGTGGATAAAACAGCGCTCAAAAAATTGCGGAGCTGATACGGATCATTTACCAAGAACCCAAGTGGAAAAAGTGTGCTTTATTCAGCGAAATGCTCTCCGAGAGCAAACATTCTTTTTATGGATTGATTAACAGAGACTGTAGAAATAAAAAAGTGATGCGAACAAGAATATGATATGAGTTAATGATTCGATATTGTTTAGGTTATTTAGTAAACGCTAGCCATTTTTGAGCCATTGGAATAACTATCAATTGAATTTAGCGCACGACCTAGTAGTCATTTATTATCTTTTAGTGATAGACTCAAAAGAATAAACAAAAGACAGCCTTTAATCAGGTTGTCTTTTCTTATTTCAGTATTGCTTGGAGAGATTGTATCAATAGCAATCTTACAACATCTTGTGTCACTTAGATCGTAAGAAGAAAACAGTATGGCAAACATCGACAACGGAATGACGACCCACTCGCATCAATCATGGCTAGGCACCATCCAAATCATCACGGCTGCTATCTGCTGGGGTACGTTGGGTATATTCTCGACTTACCTAAACCAAATTGGATTTAGTGGTTGGCAAGTAACCATATTACGTATCGTCACGGCGGCCTTTATCATTTTAGCCATGCTACCAAAACTGTGGCCACACCTTATCAAATTACAGTCAAAACAATGGCTCGGACTGGCGATGCAGTCGTTGATAGGTGTCCTTGGCATGTCTGTCTGCTATTTTTTTGCGGTCAGTTATGTTGGTGCTGGCCCTGCCGTTGCCTTACTCTATACCGCGCCCGTATTTAGCTTATTGTTTTCAAAATTCTTACTGAGTGAGTCCATTACTCGTAAATCAGTGTTGCTAGCCCTAATGGCGGTGTTTGGCGTTGGCTTAACGATGTTAGGTGAACAAGCAAAAGTTAACTGGGGCATTTTACTCGGTCTGTCAGCAGGGATGTGCTATTCGTTATATGGTGTACTGGGCAAGCGCGCGATGCATTACGCTCACCCTGCCCCTCTGGTATTTTTCACTTCCATTATCATTAGTGCTGGCGTACTACTCCTCTTGCCTGAGACCTATAACACTTATGATCAGTTATTGAGTCTGCCCTTAATGACTTGGGGCTATGTTTTAGGATTATCATTATTGGGAACCGTCGTACCATTTGGGCTATATATGAAGGCATTGGAAAAGCTACCCGCCACTCGTGCATCGGTATTTACGATTTTTGAGCCATTAACTGCAATTGCGCTCGCGATGCTATTACTGCATCAATCTTTGTCTTGGATTCAATATCTAGGCGTGGCGCTTATTTTGCTAGCGGCTCTATTAAATGCTGTGTTAAATGGTACCGCCACTCGCGTACCTCGCTGGTTAAAACAACGACAAAGGGCATAGTGTTACTATCTGCTCATTTGAGATACGTCCAATTTATTTCAATAAAAAAGCCCCAACCATGGCATCGTGATTGGAGCTTCTTATTTTATTACTTACGCAAAAACAAATGTTTTTACTGCTCAATACGTTGCAAAAATGCCTGCGTACGAGGGTGCTTTGAATCCTCAAAGAGCTGCTTGGCACTGCCTTCTTCAACCACATGACCGTCTTCAATCAGTACAACATGATCGGCAACGTCACGAGCAAAGTTGATTTCGTGAGTTACTACGACCATGGTCCAACCTTCAGAGGCGAGCTGTTTCATCGTCTCAAGCACATCCTGTACCAACTCTGGGTCAAGTGCAGAGGTTGGCTCGTCAAATAGTAACAATGACGGCTCAATAGCAAGCGCACGGGCAATACCAATACGCTGCTGCTGACCACCAGATAGCTGGAATGGATAGAGATCTGCTTTGTCCGACAGTCCAACTTTCTCTAGCAGTACCAATGCCTGCTCACGGGCTTGCGCTTTGCTTTGCCCTTGTACCACTGTAGGCCCAAGCATCAAGTTTTCAATGGCTGTCTTATGTGGAAACAAGTTATAAGACTGAAACACCATACCTGACTTACGCTGTAAAGCTAGTAGCGTTTTTTTGCTTGGCTTAGTTGCGAAGTCGACGCTCAAGCTATCGTCATCAAAAGCAATCACACCTTGATCAGGAATCTCTAACGCATTTAAACAACGCAAAAAGGTGGTTTTACCCGATCCTGAAGGTCCTAATATTACGACTACTTTACCTTTATTGATGGTCAAGTCAATGCCTTTTAGCACCTGATTGCCACCAAAGGCTTTATGAATATTAGTGACTTTGATCATAAAAATTCCTGTTGTGCTAGGGAGTGTCTATTGAGCCATAATTTATTTTACTACGTAGCTTATTTTGCCACATAACGGTCTAGCCGAGTTTCAAGCTTGCCTTGGATAAAGGTCAAGAACAGACAGATACCCCAGTAGATAATTGCCGCTTCGGTATAGACCAGCATAAACTCATAGTTACGTGCTGTGATAATCTGCGCCTGTTTGAATAGCTCAGTGACTAGCACCAGTGAAGCAAGTGAGGTATCTTTTACCAGACTGATAAAGGTATTAGATAACGGCGGTACCGATACTCTAAGCGCCTGCGGCAAAATCACATGACGAAACGTCTGTAGATACGTCAAGCCAACCGTCGAGCCTGCTTCCCACTGTCCTTTTGGTATCGATAAAATCGAGGCACGCACTGTCTCCGATGCATACGCACCGATGTTCAGTGAGAACGCGATAATCGCTGAGGGAAAGGGATCGAGCTTCACCCCGACACTTGGCAGACCATAGAAAATAATAAACAGCTGAACCAGCATCGGTGTACCGCGAATGGCGGACACATAGACACGAGCGAGCCGATAAATGATTTCATGGAACCAAGTGGCACGCGGAATGATACGAATCAATGCCACTGTCAGTGCAATGGCCATACCGATCGCAAATGAGATCAACGCCAGCGGTATCGAATAATAGATACCGCCTTTGAGCATTGGCCAAAACGACGAGATAACAATCTGCGCTCGATCAGGACTCATAAATGGCAATACTGCCAATAAGTCCGCGAACCATGACGTAGACATTACAGAAGCTGACATGATAGAAACTGACATTATTTTTGTTGACTTATATCAGCACCAAAGAACTGTTCACTAAGCTTAGTTAGCGTGCCTTCAGCCGCCAATTCAGCCATCGCTTCATCCAGTTTCGCTACGACTTCATCATCACCTTTGATAAGCACTAGGCCTGAACCACGTAACTCACTAGCAGGTGCAGTCAGTTTAATCTCAAGATCAGAATCTGGAAATTTTTTGAGATAATCTAACACCGCTAGATTGTCATTCATCGTAAAGTCAGCACGGTCTTGCTTCACTAATTGAATCGCTTGCGCCATACCATCGACAGGAACGATCTCTGCGCCATAACGCTCTGCAAGCTCACCGTAGTTACTGCTAAGTGATTGCGCCGTACGTAGGCCTTTTAGACCTTCCCACGAGCTATAAC
Organism: Psychrobacter sp. 4Dc; assembly: GCF_002836715.1. GTDB lineage: Bacteria > Pseudomonadota > Gammaproteobacteria > Pseudomonadales > Moraxellaceae > Psychrobacter. Next base: position 42,920 of record NZ_PJAT01000147.1, on the reverse strand, counting down.
GGTTGTCATCAGTAGGTGCCAATACAACCGCACCTGACCAACTATAAGCCATTGCTTTGTCATACTTTGCTTTACGCTCAGGCGTGGTCAAACTAACTTGGTTAGCCACCATATCAAAACGTTTTGAATCCAAACCAGCCAGCATCGCATCCCATTGGGTTTCTTTAAACTCAACGTCTACGCCTAGTTTATCCGCTACTGCACGCGTTACTTCGACATCATAACCCGTTAGTTTGCCGCTCTCATCATGGTACGTGAACGGAGGATAAGTACCCTCTGTACCGACGTTGATGGTGCCGCCGTTGTTGATACGTTGTAGCAAATCAGAACCGCCTGTTGCAGCGCTGTCAGTTGCACTAGTATCGGCTTCGTTGGTAGTAGATTGACCACAAGCGGCAAGGAACATAGTGCTGGCGGCAAGGGCTAAAAGAGTACGACGTTTCATAAGACGTCCTTATAAGAGTGAATGAATAAAGTAAAAACGTATAATGCTAATAAGACACACAGCACTAATAAAATATACGGTGCTAATAAATAGGGCAAGCCGACACAGAAGAACAATATAAGCTCTTCTATGATATTCGGCTTTGGTTGCCCGATTTGAGGTTATTCGGGCTATTTTTCAATACTGTTTCTATATTATATTTTAATTTTTAACGATTGTTCAAATATTCTGACGAGTTTAATTAACGTCAATTGCTACCTTATTAAATAGCAGCTTATGGATATAGTATCTCACTTTAGACAGAAAAACGTACACAATCAGTGAACATACGTAAGCTATAGTCAGTTCAATATAATTTCGATACAAGGAAACCGAGTGCAAGTTATACATTAGTATGCTTAGCGAGGATGAGGATGTAGCGGATTGATATAGGCTTGACTATATCTGCTACAACTCGCCTGAGAACTGATAGCGATCTCCTGCATGCCACATTTTTACAAAGGTAACGACCTGACCAGCCGAATAGGTCTGCCGACGCAGCACAAGCGTTGGTGACTGCGGCGCAATTTGCAAAAACTTAGCAATTTCATCAGGAGCTGCCAATGCTCGGATGGTATAGCTACCACTCTCTAGAGGGCTTTTGGCAATTAAGTAATCACTGGTATTGACCACACTAAAATCCTGATCGATAAACTTCGGCACTTTTTTGGCATCGACCCAACGCTCTTCAAACTGTATAGGCTGACCATCAGCAAAATGAATAATTTTTACTTCATACAGGACAGCTTCATCACTAGCATCTGTCTGAGCGCTTGTATTAGCAGGCACAGACCCTTCATCAATCACAGACTCTTCATCAATATCAAACTTACGGCGTAGCTCATCGTCCAGCATGCTAGCGGTAATACTGCGCTTACTCACGACTTGTGCTTGGTAGTCACGATTGGCTGATTTTAAGTCTTGAGCAATATTACGCACTTCTACAAAGGTATGATTGAACTGCTGCTGGGCGACGAATGTCCCCGACCCTTGGCGGCGCTCCAATACCCGCTCTTCACTCAACTCTTTTAAGGCACGATTGACCGTCATACGCGATACCCCAAACTCTTCTGCCAAGGCCATTTCGGTAGAGATTGCATTGCCCGCCTGCCATTTTCCGGAATGGATATTATCCAATATGGCATTTTTAATCCGCTGATAGGCTGGAATCGTCTTTGTCATATTCGTCTTTAACCGTTAGTTTCATCAATAATAATGAGGCCATAATATCACGAGATAACTTCATGAACCTCAGCAAAACCCCTTCACCTCTGTCTATCTGCCAAAACACTCACAAAAATAATTGAGTCATTTATAAAAAAGTACTTGCGTGTGAAAATAATCTTTGATAATTTGTATATACAAATTTACAGTAGTGCTAAAAATCTGCGTCATCTAATCGATATTTCGCCGAATTTATAGACTGACTGTAAAACGCTTACTTTGATTACTTTATTGTCTAAAAAGATTTCATAAGGATTTGACCATGACTACTGATACCGATAGCAACAAACCTACCCGCCGTGATGAGAGCCGCGAAATCGCTGCGCCGACTGGTAGCACATTAAATTGCAAAAGCTGGCTGACTGAAGCCCCTTATCGTATGCTCCAAAACAACCTACACCCTGATGTGGCCGAAAACCCAAAAAGCTTGGTTGTGTATGGCGGTATCGGACGTGCAGCCCGTAACTGGGAAAGCTATGATCAAATCCTAGCGTCACTCAAAGAATTAGAAGACGATGAGACCTTATTGGTGCAATCAGGCAAACCGGTTGGCGTCTTTCAGACTCACGAAAATGCGCCGCGTGTATTGATTGCCAACTCCAACCTTGTGCCCCGCTGGGCGACGTGGGAGCATTTCAACGAGCTCGATCGCAAAGACCTATTTATGTATGGTCAAATGACTGCCGGTAGCTGGATTTATATCGGCACTCAAGGTATTGTCCAAGGCACATATGAAACCTTTGTCGAAGCCGGTCGCCAGCATTATGATGGCAGCTGGGCAGGACGTTGGATTTTGACCGCTGGTCTTGGCGGTATGGGCGGGGCACAGCCATTAGCCGCGACCTTTGCTGGTGCGACTTCTCTAAACATCGAGTGCCAGCAGTCTAGTATTGATTTTCGCTTGCGTACAGGCTATGTCGATAAGCAAGCTGACAACCTTGACCATGCTTATGAGCTGATTAAGCAGCATACTGACGCAGGTGAAGCCGTCTCTATCGCGCTACTTGGCAATGCGGCTGATATCTTGCCTGAGATGGTCAAGCGCGCCAATGCAGGCGAGATAAAACCTGACTTGGTTACTGATCAAACCTCAGCGCATGACTTGATTAATGGCTATCTACCAAGTGGCTGGACAGTTGAAGAATGGAAAGCAGCACAAGAAAATCCAGACCAACATGCAGCACTGACCAAAGCCGCTGCTCAGTCTTGTGCCGTACACGTCCAAGCGATTTTAGACTTGCAAGCGATGGACATTCCAGCGACTGATTACGGTAATAATATCCGTCAGGTCGCTTTTGATGAAGGGGTCAAAGATGCCTTTAATTTCCCAGGCTTTGTCCCTGCTTATATTCGTCCGCTATTTTGCCAAGGTAAAGGCCCGTTCCGCTGGGTAGCGTTATCAGGTGATCCAGAAGATATCTATAAGACTGATCAAAAAATCAAAGAGCTATTCCCTGAAAATAAACATATCCATCGCTGGTTAGATATGGCAAAAGAGCGTATTCAATTCCAAGGCTTGCCTGCTCGTATCTGTTGGCTAGGTCTTGGTGAGCGTGACAAAGCAGGTTTGGCATTCAATGAAATGGTCAAAAACGGTGAACTAAAAGGCCCAATCGTCATTGGTCGTGATCACTTAGACACGGGTTCTGTCGCTAGTCCAAACCGCGAAACAGAGAGCATGAAAGATGGTTCAGATGCGGTATCTGATTGGGCATTATTAAACGGTATGCTAAATGTGGCTGGCGGCGCAACTTGGGTATCACTACATCATGGCGGCGGTGTCGGCATGGGCTATTCGCAGCATTCAGGTATGGTCATCGTAGCGGATGGCACGGACGCCGCGGCCAAAAGACTGTCACGCGTATTAGTCAATGATTGCGGCTCAGGGGTTATGCGTCATGCAGATGCAGGTTATGAGTTGGCGATTAAGACAGCGAGAGATTATGGTCTAAATTTACCAATGATTAAATAGTTCGAATCATTTTACTTTATAAAAATAAATAGCTAGATAACTATGCAACTAGGATTACCCTTATGAGCAATATCAAACAACTAACCCTACATCCTCGCCAGCTTAGCTTTGAGATGCTACGTGATATCTACGAGCAGCCTGTCATATTGACACTACCTGAGAGCGCTTATGAGGCGATAGATGCCTCGCACGAAGATGTACGTACCATCATTGCGCGAGACAAAAGCGCTTATGGTATCAACACTGGTTTTGGCCTACTTGCTAAGACACGTATCAGTGATGATCAACTTGAGCTACTTCAGCGTAACCTGATCGTTTCTCACTCAGTGGGCACGGGTGAAGCTCTCCCTGCAGGCGTGGTACGACTGATTATGGTGATGAAAATTGCCAGTCTGGCGCAAGGCGTCTCTGGTGTACGCCGCGAGGTAGTTGATAGTTTACTTGCCTTAATCAACAATCAAATCACACCCAATATCCCAGCCAAAGGATCAGTTGGTGCATCTGGTGACTTAGCGCCATTATCACATATGACGCTTGCGATGATGGGTGAAGGTGATGTGTTTGTCGCTGGTAAAAAAGTGCCTGCAGCAAACGCGCTAGCCCAGCATGGACTTGAGCCAATTACTCTTGCAGCTAAAGAAGGCCTTGCACTGATCAACGGTACGCAAGTATCAACCGCATTGGCATTACGTGGTTATTTCTTGGCGCGTGATTTGCTTGAGACTGCGACCATTGTCGGCTCACTATCAATTGATGCGGCAAAAGGCTCGGACTCACCATTTGATGCGCGTATTCACGAAGTACGTGGCCATCATGGTCAAATCGAAATCGCCAAAGCACATCGTCAACTCATCAAAGGCAGTGCTATCCGTGCCTCACATGATGGTGAGCAAGACGATAGAGTGCAAGACCCTTACTGCTTACGCTGTCAGCCGCAAGTCATGGGTGCCTGTCTTGATATCATCAACCAAGCAGGGAAAACTCTGCTAATAGAATCTAATGCAGTAACTGACAACCCACTTATTTTCAATAACGAAGATGGGCCAGTTGCTATATCAGGTGGTAACTTCCATGCTGAGCCTGTCGCCTTTGCCGCCGATATTTTGGCCTTGGCAATCGCTGAGATTGGCTCGATGTCTGAGCGCCGTGTGGCCTTGCTAATCGATGCGACGCTATCAGGTGGCTTACCGCCATTCTTGGTTGATAACGCTGGGGTAAACTCAGGATTTATGATTGCTCATGTGACCGCCGCAGCACTGGCTTCAGAAAACAAATCTATCGCCCACCCTGGTAGCGTCGATAGTATCCCGACCTCTGCCAACCAAGAAGACCATGTCTCAATGGCAACTTATTGCGCACGTCGCCTATACGAGATGGCGCAAAACACTGCCACCATTATTGGTATTGAACTTCTGGCTGCTGGTCAAGGCATCGACTTCCATCGCGGACTAGATACGTCAGAGCCGCTGACTGTGGCACATCAGAAACTACGTGAGAAAGTGACTTTCTATGACAAAGATCGCTATCTAGCCCCTGATATCGAAGCAGCCAAGCAATTGGTATTAGACGGTACGCTTGCTGAGCATTGGCAGTCACTACGCAGCGATTGGTACGAGTCTAAATAAAGATTAATGGGTGGAGAGCAGCAATGACAATAGCGAGAACACCAATGACTACCTCACGCATTAGCCATACACCTGCTGATATGAGCCAGTGGACAGGACGTGCAGAGCCATTTGAGACTGCGCGTGCCCGCTATTGGTATCAGCTTACTCAGCCTTATGAGGCTCAACATATTGGGCTAATTGGCTTTGCCTGTGATCAAGGAGTCAGACGCAACCAAGGCCGCGTAGGTGCTAGAGCTGCTCCCCCATTGATTCGTCGAGCTTTTGCTACACTGCCAGTCATCGCTGATTTACAACAACGTTTTGATGGTCAATTATCAACCTTATTGGGTGATGCTGGTGACATTCATTGTAATGATAATGATGGCTTTGCCGAGAGCACCCTTGAGCAAGCTCAGTTCAAATATGCTGATGCAGTGAGCACTATCGTTAAGCAAGGTGGATTACCCATCGGGCTTGGTGGTGGTCATGCTATTGCTTATGGTAGCTTTTTAGGATTATGGCAGGCTTTAGAAAATACAAGCGAAGCAACTATCAGCACAAACACAGCGCTTACTATCGGAATTATTAATTTCGATGCCCACCTTGATATTCGTCAGTCGGATGTCGCAACTTCTGGGACACCGTTTCGCCAAATTGCCGAGCACCTTGATGCACATAGCCAGCCCTTTCATTATTGCTGTATTGGCGTCAGTCGCTTTTCTAACACGGCGGCGCTTTTCGATCGTGCCGAGCAATTGGGCGTACAGGTCATTAGTGATGAAGACTGTCATTATCAGCCTTGGGATACACTTGCTGAGCGGGTCAAAAGCTTTGTGAATCAAGTCGATATCGTGTATTTAACCATCGATATGGACTGCTTACCTGCCAGTGTCGTTCCAGGTGTGAGCGCACCTGCCGCCTTTGGTATTGAGCTAGGTTTTGTTGAGCGTATGGTCAAAACCATCATGGCATCAGGCAAAGTAAAAACGGTCGACATTGCTGAGATTAATCCTACTTTTGACGTTGATAGTCGTAGCTGCAAAGTTGCTGCTCGCTTACTAGCCACTATTGTAGAGCAGCACTTACTTAGCGCTTAGATCTTGCCAATAAAGATCATCGACTTCACAAAAATCAGGAGCATATTATGAATAAATCAAAGAACTCCGTATCGAAAAGTCCTATAGAAAAGACGCTAGATGCATCTACTATGTCATCATTTGATCATATTATTATCAATGCCAATCTTGCCACTTTTTCAGCGCATTATGGTTTTGGTATTGAGACAAGTGATGATGAAAATAAGCACACTGATAGCATTCCATACGGTCAGTTAGAAAAGGCGGCTATCGGTATTAAAAACGGTAAAATCGCTTGGGTTGGCACACAGGATCAAATCACTGCTCATCTGCCTAAATATCAAGCTAGCCAAATCACAGACGTGGATGGTAAATGGATAACCCCAGGGCTTATCGATTGTCACACGCATATCGTCTATGGTGGCAACCGTAGCAATGAGTTCGAAGCACGTTTGCAGGGCGTTAGTTATCAAGACATTGCAGCACAAGGCGGTGGTATTGTCGCGACGGTCACGGCTACCCGCGCTGCCAGTATTGAATCGCTATTTGCACAAAGTGAAAAACGTCTACTCGCGCTCATGAAAGAAGGCGTCACCAGTATCGAAATCAAATCAGGTTATGGCTTGGACTTGGACACTGAACGCAAAATGCTCACGGTCGCTCGTCAACTGGGAGAAAAATACGACATTCATGTAAGTACCACGTATTTGGCGGCTCATGCCTTGTCACCTGAGTATAAAAATCGTGCAGATGACTATATTGAGCAAGTCTGCGAGTGGCTACCCATTCTGCATGAAGAAGGCTTGGTCGATGCGGTCGATGGTTTCTGTGAAAATATCGCTTTTAGTACTGAGCAAATCAGACGAGTGTTTGAAGTGGCTCGCTCATTAAATCTACCAGTCAAACTGCACTCTGAGCAGCTGTCTGATATAGGTGGTAGTGCCTTAGTTGCTGAATATAAAGGGCTATCGAGCGACCATCTAGAGCACTTATCAGAAGAAGACATCAAAAAAATGGCGGCTAGCAATACCGTTGCCGTGATATTGCCAGGGGCGTTTTATACGCTACGTGACACCAAGTTGCCACCGATTGAAGCTTTACGTAAACATCACGTTCCTATGGCTATTTCAACCGATTGTAACCCTGGCACCTCACCGTTGACGTCGCTGTTGTTGGCGATGAATATGGGTTGTACGCTATTTTACCTCACGCCTGAAGAAGTATTGGCAGGCTCAACCGTTTATGCAGCACAAGCGTTAGGGCTGTCCAACAAAGGAAAAGTGGAAGTGGGCTGTGATGCTGATTTAGCGCTATGGGATATCGCTCGTCCTGCTGACTTGGCCTATCAGATGGGACTAAATCCTACCCAAGGCATTATGGTTCAAGGACAATGGCGCGAGACACTGTAATCAACCTACCTTTGTTTATCTCAATTAAAAAAGCCCCAATCATTCAGTGACTGGGGCTTTGCTATTTGTCCGTATGAACCAACCGCTAAGGCTTGTTTACCACTTATAAGTAAGACTAGTTCAAAATACCAAAAGCAACCAACGCATCAGCCACACGTTTGAAACCAACCATATTGGCACCAGCCATATAGTCGACATAACCATTGTCAGTTTGACCATATTGTTCTGAAGCATTCGCAGCACTGTCGTGGATATCTTTCATAATACCTTTTAGACGCTCATCGACTTGCTCAAAGGTTTGATATTGACGGACAGAGTTTTGCGACATTTCAAGCGCAGATACTGCTACCCCGCCCGCATTAGCAGCTTTACCAGGTGCATAATGAACACGGTGCAAACGGATACAATCAATTGCTTCCGCAGTGAGTGGCATATTAGCGCCTTCCACCACATACTTCACGCCATTTTCGACCAACAATTTGGCATCAGCTTCATTGACTTCATTTTGAGTAGCGCATGGAATCGCAATATCAGCTTCAAACTGCCACGGTTTCTGTTTGGCAAGCCACTCGCCACCATAAACATCAACATACTCTGCTAAAGGCTTGTTTTGCTGCTTTTGTTTTTTGAGCCAATCAATTTTTTCTTGATTGAGACCATTTTCATCATGCAACGTCCCTTGTGAATCAGAGACAGTTATTGCTATACCACCTAGCGCATTCACTTTTTCGGCAGCATGTAATGAGACATTACCTGCTCCTGATATCAGCACCTTTTTGCCTTGAAGCTTATCGTTCTGAGCGATGAGCATATTTTCTAAGAAGTAGACTGCACCGTAGCCAGTCGCCTCTGTACGCATCAAGCTGCCACCAAAGCCCACGCCTTTGCCAGTGATAACCCCTGTTGATTCGCGTGTTAAATTTTTATACATCGCAAACATATAGCTAACTTCTCGACCACCGACGCCGATGTCACCAGCAGGCACATCCATGTCTTTGCTCACGTAATGATGTAGCTCACGCATAAAGGCATAGCAAAAACGACGTATCTCACTGTCTGTTTTACCTTTAGGATCAAAATCTGACCCACCTTTACCGCCACCAATAGGCAAGCCAGTTAAGGCATTTTTAAAGATTTGCTCAAAGCCTAAGAACTTCAATACGGATTGATTGACGGTAGGATGGAATCTAAGACCGCCTTTGTAAGGGCCTAGAGCATTGCAAAACTGCACACGCCAACCACGATTGACTTGTACCACGCCTTGATCATCTTCCCAATTGATACGAAAGCCAAATACCCGATCAGGCTCTACCAAACGCTCGAATACCTTTAACGTACTATATTCAGGATGCGCATCGTATAAAGGTTGAATCGTAATTGCCACCTCTTTTACTGCTTGAATGAATTCGGGCTGATGGGCATAACGTGCTTCGACTTTTTGGATGGCTTCACTGATGCTCATGTATTTCTTCCTTAGGATAAAACTGGTGATAGTAATTATTTACATCGACGCTACAATATATTGAGTAAACAAAAGGATTATAAACGTTGATGTAAAACTGAAATCGCCCCTATACAAGATTATGTATAGAGACTGATAGGATCAAAAAAGCTGACTCAATTTGTATTTTTATAACGCATTTAGAAGTGTCAACATTTATCCCCTCATGACTGTATATCATTTTTGAGACTTATAAGTCTAGTAAATATCTTCATCATAAGAATCTATAAGCGATTTTTATTAGCTAAATTTCAGCGGCTCCGTTTGATAGCAATGATGGACATTAATCTATAGTTACAAAGAATATCTCTATTGAAAAAAAATACCAAGGATCTTGCTAGGTCTTCAACCGCTCATCGACTAGACATAATAAAAAACCACCATTTTCCTCGAAAAAATAAAGATAAAGGGTAATGATTTGATGACAAAAGGCATAAAATTCCAAAAAATTTACTTTTAATTGGGCAAATGTATATCAATATTATTAGGAAGGAATTATAATACCTTTCTTTAAACAAGGATATTTTTGACTAACTTCATTAGTTCATAAATAAAAAACCAATCACCAGTACAGAGAAAGCGATATGCGTACAGATTCATTTCAGCAGATATTGGAAGACTTAAACAGTTCATCAGCAGATGTTGAAGCATCTGCGCTAATCTCTAACGATGGTCTTATGATTGCTTCAGCTCTACCAACCGGCGTGGATGAAGATCGTGTGGGTGCTATGTCAGCAGCATTATTATCATTAGGTGACCGTGCAGGCCGCGAGTTGGCACGCGGTAGTATCGATCGTATTATGATTCAAGGCGAGAAAGGCTACGTCATCATGACCTCATCAGGCGATGAAGCCGTACTCACCATCATGGCAAAGCCCAATGCCAAGCTTGGCTTGATATTCCTAGATATTAAGCGCGCTTCAGAAGCGTTGGCAAAGCTCATTTGATTAGCGACTGCTTATCGAATTTATTAGCTTTTAATTACTATAAACATAGTTGATTCAATATAATTTGGATACAAGGAAGCCGAGTGAAAGTACTACAAGTAGTAGGCTAAGCAAGGCTGACACCGTATCTAACTTATAGAGGATTGACGATATAACGATCAACGAAGGAGATGACCATGGGTTCTCCAATCCCTGATGCACACAAACCCGATATGCCTGCTGAGCAAATCACGATGACTTATCATGATGGCACGTCACGGACTGTCTATGATACTGGTATAGAGCGCCCCTACCCAGATGGCAAACTGATTGTCTCGCGTACCAATCTCGACGGTATCATCACTCACGTCAACGACGCCTTTGTCGAAATCAGTGGCTATCATGTAGATGAATTGATTGGCCAACAGCACTATATTTTGCGTCATCCTGATATGCCAAAAGCTGCCTATAAAGACTTATGGAGTACTGCCGAGTCTGGACAAAAATGGCATGGCTATGTCAAAAACTTATGCAAAGACGGCAGTCATTATTGGGTCTATGCCACTGTGGTGCCTAACGTGCGTCGCGGTGAAACCGTCGGCTACACCTCGGTACGACGCAAACCATCACGCAGCAAAATTGAAGCGGCGATGACTCAATATGCCCAAATGAAACAAGATGAGGAAGGCTAACTCATGACGACACACAATATGTTAATCGCCCCTGATTTCTCACCTGATCGCTTTGCAGGCTGGCACATGTTCAACACCTTGATTCAAAAACGTGCCAACTTAAACATGCATCTCAATATCCCTGCCTCTCACGCTGAGCAAGAGCAGGTCATTGATGCTGGTGACATTCAAATCATTTATGCCAACCCTTTTGATGCAGCCACTCTCATCCGAGAGCAAGGCTATCGAGCCATTGCCCGACCTATCGGCAAATCTGATGAGATGGTCATTGCAGCCGCAGCTAATAGCGCTATTAGCCGTTTGGAAGACATTCGAGCAGGGGCTACTGTCGCGATGGCGGACAACCGAGATGTCAAACTGATTGGTTTGCGATTGCTAGAAGCCGTCGATATAGAAGCCTCTGATCTCAACTGGGATGTGACCGAGACCTATCAAGCGGCTGCCCGCAAGGTCATTAAAGGTGAAGCCCAAGTCGCGTTCTTTTTGGCAGAGATTTTTCATAGCTTCTCACGCTTGACCAAGACTCAGCTGTCAGTACTTATCGAAAGTGATTTGGCTGATATCAGTCATGTGTTACTAGTCAAAGAAGACTTTCCCGATGCACAAATCTTCCTAGAAGCCATCCTGAATTTGCACAACGATGCAGATGGTAAAGAGGCCTTGGCTGAGCTTGGCATGCCTCAAGGGTTTGAGCCAATGAGCGAAGAAGATGCCGAATTTATGATTGATTTGATGCAGACATTATTGGATTAGTCGCTCAATCATTATATTGATATCAAGCGCTATTTCTCTGGATTACATTATCGCTTGTCGTATGACATCATATCACTGAAGCAAGCACCGTTGTAATGATAGCAATGACAGGAGGGTATTATTATGTCTGATTCAGACCTGATCAAAGAAAATGAAAGAGTCGCGCACCGAGTATTTCGGTTTTACTCTCGTAAAGTGTTTTTAGCTCCTAACAACCGTCATTTTCATGAGCAGCGTATCAACGCAGCTTTGTTATTGACGGAGAAAGAACCGCTACAGGGTGCAGTGGCAGACTTTTTTTATGGTTGCTGGTTTGATATCCCATACGATGTAAACAACCTATTTACCCGTATCAAAGATCGTTTGTATCCTCATGTCCAGCAAGGCTTTCGCGAGTGCATTGATAAAAAAAGATACATCCAGCGCAATAGTATGTTGGCCACTCGTTGGAGTGTGCTGATATCTCCTTCTCTCAATGAGCAAAAGCAACGGCTGCGTATCAGCAGCGACGATGCCCGAGAAATCGCTAAAGACATCACTACTGAGCTGATGCAAGCGCGTGAGGACGAAGACTGGGGTACGATCGAGCAAATCGAAAATGAGTTTTTTGCCCATTGTACTGCGCGCAATGATCGCCTTGCGTTTTCGCTGGTATGGTTCCGCTTGGGTAGAAGTGATTGGCAGTTCGATGCACGCTGGGACAACTGCCAACAACATCTCGATCAAACTATAGTCAAATCCATATAAATCCGCTACATCATTATCCTCGCTAAGCATACTAATGTATAACTTACGCTCGATTTCCTTGTATCGAAATTATTTGAACTCAACGATATGAAAGCCTAATTTGTCACTTATTAATCACTTTTATCATAATGGTAGTTACTATGTCTTCTTACTTAAATGCTGATAAAACCTATCTCACCCTGACGCCAGCTGGTATTTTTGAGGCGTTTTCACAGAACGAACCAACTGATGAGCAGTTGGCATTACAGGATTTGCTGTCTTATGATCAGACGTTGCTCGCTGCTGACTGGCTTCAGCGCTATTCTGAACAATGGCTACAGAGCTTTATAGAACAAGGTTGGATTGAAAAGCTGTCGCTACTTTTACCAGCACCTAACTTACCATTGGACCAGTTCTTGCCTTATGTCGTGGCGAGCTTATCTGGTAAACGCCGTGCCGCGATCGGCTCTGATGAAGGATTTTGTTTGGCGCGAGTGGGCTATAGTCAAGAAGAAGCAGATATGCTCAGTGTCGCCGCCGCTGATTTTTCAGGCTTTATGCTTCGCCAAAAGCAACGTGGATGGGCGGTAGAAAGCCAAGCAATCTCGTTTTTTCAGCAGGTAGACCTACTCATTCCTGAGACCAGCTTTGTATTTTTATGGATAGATAACGCAGGCTACGTTCTCATCATCGATGGCGAACCTCTGACCAACAGTCGTGCCTTTGTCGAGCTGGTATGGGCACTCAAAACCTCTGGATTGAGATTTCTTAATTAAGGAGGTTGCTTAACTGATTTAACTCACTTAGTTGATTCCGTTGCATCGACTGATTTGATGCCTAATCTCAATCTTTTACGCGAGCATAAGCAGTGTGCTTAATTCTAGCTAAGCACACTACTTATGCTTATATGAAACTGTTCGTACCATTCTTACCTATATCACTCTTTGATATCGGCTAACTCTATGCAGCAATAACAATACTCTCAGAATTAACAATAACTTGTCAGAATTTAGGTCATACTCTTCTCATACACTTAGGTATTTTCTTGCCACAACTTAAGTTGCCACAAATCTCTAATCATTCAAACATCTATACCGCTTCCAATATTTTAATTATCTTTTCCAACGTTGTACCCTACCGAAATCGGCAACCCCTGCCAAACCTTGCATTCTTGCTTATTTTTTAGGACAGTTTATGACTTCGCTGACCACTGTGCGCGTGCGTTATCAAACGATTGAAATTGGCAACACCGACATTCATATTTGTACTTTGCGTGACAATCAACAATTTAGCGACCCTGATGACGAAGCGTTAAACCTTGGCATCTGCTCTGCTTCTTGGCCGATGTTTGGGGTGATATGGCCGTCAAGCTTGGTGCTGGCCAATCATATGCTCGATTACGATATTGCAGGCAAACGTATTTTGGAAGTTGGCTGCGGTATGGCGCTCTCTAGTCTGCTATTGAATCATAGACATGCGGACATCACAGCGACTGACTATCATCCAACGGTTGAGTATTTCCTTGATAGGAATACCACGCTGAACAATAACAAAGAGATTAATTTTGAGCGTTTAGATTGGGCAGAAGACAATAGCCATCTTGGTAAATTTGATATGATTATCGGCAGTGACTTGCTATATGAAGACCAACACATTGATATATTGGCTGAGTTCATTGACCGTCATGCTATGCCGACTTGCGAGGTCATCGTGGTCGATCCTGGTCGCGGTCGCAAAAACAAGTTAACCAACAAGATGACTGAGTTTGGCTTTAGTAGTAAGCATGTCAAACCTGAAAATACTACTTATCTAGACTTACCTTTTAAAGGGCATATTCTGACGTTTTCGCGAGATAATAGTAGCCAAACAGAGTAAAAGCCAGCCGTCAATGCAATTAAGTGAGCACAGTATCCTGCCATTGCTGCCGAGTGATTTTGTACAGCACATGCTCAGCGAGCCGATGATTAGGATTAATCATAGGGTGATAGAAGTTTTCTTGTGTATTGGTCATACCAAGGCGCTCCATAACCAATTGTGAGCGCTTATTAATGACTGCTGTAAATGAAACTACTTCCTCAATCCCTAACTCAACAAAGGCAAAATTCAGAGATGCTCGGGCAGCTTCAGTCGCATACCCTAATCCCCAATAGTCATTATCTAAGCGCCAAGCAATCTCGACAGCAGGAGAAAACGGCATATCGGCATACGCGTTATTTAATCCAACCATACCGATAAAAGTATCTGTCTCTTTTAGACTAACCGCCCAAAAACCCCACCCATTATCATCAATCAGCGACTGGCATTTTTTGGCGATAGCATTACTCATCGAAGTAGTTAATAACTTAGGAAAGTATTCCATTACTTCAGGGTTAGCGTTCATCTCAGCGAATGGCGCAAAGTCGCTCGTTTGCCATTGTCTAAGATACAGTCGTTCGGTTTCTATCGTATTTATAATTTTATTCTCTCGCATTTCGTTGTTCAAAATGAATACTATTCAAAATAAATTAAATTAATCAGGCTAGCTATCAAGCCAGCCTTCTTGTTTTGCATAAGCTAGCTGCTCCGCTGTGTCAATATCGTAGCTGAGTTGGTCGTTATCGACCTCAACTATTTGATCAGCGGGCAATCCTCTAATGAGGTGACGAAGCCCTTTATCTCCTATCAACTCTGGCTGCCACTGTCTCAGCAGTTTACAGTTAATTGCTAAAGGCAGACCTATGATATCAGATACCGTTTTATCTCGATTTTGATGTTTTTCTAAACGTTGCCAGCTGTGATAGCGACTGGCTACTACTGGCTGCTCGCCCGCTAGTAAAGCCATTAGATGTGGTTCATCTAATAATACTTGATCGACTCCCATGACGAGCACCCGATCGATTGAAGTCGATTCAATAGCAGCAATTGTCTCAATACCCAAACTCAAACTATGCGCCATACCAGTATTAGCTTGCGAGTTCCCCACTATTTGAACCGTTGGATATTGATCAGCCAACTCTGTCATCATACTAGCAATCAAACGATGGTTATCAGGAATGACAATGACAATAACTTGCGGATTGGTCGTTATTGCCAATCGAGTCATATCAGTAATCAACGGCTCGCCATTCTTAATGAGTAGCTGCTTGGGTTGACCGAGACGCTGACTGAGACCACTTGCTAAGATAATGATCGCATGGTTTTGGCTATGCTGTTCAGTACTTTCTGTATGTTCAGTACCTTCTGTAAATACACGCTTACTCATACGCCACTCTGGACATTATTGGCATCCATATCACTACTCACCGCTGTGATATTTGAGAGATTACTATGTGAACCATTCACTGGAGCATCTTGATTGTACATGACCGCATTAATCTGTGCCATGATACCGAGTGCGAGTGCCTCAGGGCCATCTCCACCCAGCTTATAACCAATCGGATAATGTAGTTTATGAATGCCCGCTTCTAACATAGTAGGATTGCTAAGGTTCATGCTAATCTCATTAATTAAACGTTCGGTACGATAGCGCGGCCCTAATTGTCCTAAGTATCTATAATTGTCTGAATGCTTAAGCAGTATTGCTAAGCGAGCGCGATCTTGACTCAAGCTGTGTGACATCAAAGCAACTGCTGCGTTGTTACTAAGCTCAAGCAAAGTCTCACTGTCATCTAAAGATAGCGACATCACAACATCCGCTTGAGGAAACCGCATACGCGTCGCATATTGCGCGCGGCTATCTATAACTGTCACATGCCAATCTTGCAGCTTGGCCATGGTCACTAGTGGCATCACGTCGTTACCTGCCCCGCAAATCAATAGACGCAATTGTAGTTGCAGGCGTTGTACAAGCCACTCTGTTGTTACCTTGCCGTTTTCCACCGTCACATATTCGGCATTTTTATCAGACAGCTTATATTCTGCTAATTCTTCTACAGTATTGGCAAGTATGCTGGAAAGAGCTGTTTTCCCTTGTGCAGAAATACTTCCCAAGTTGCGATGTTCATCTAAATTAATCCGCATCCCAGTTTGCAAATTATCACTGTTTTGCGATATAGAATCTTGATGCTGATAGTCATTAACACGAATTAGAGTCGCTACAGTAATCGGCTGCTGAGTACGTCGAACATTACGGATGGTCTCTAGCAATGGCGTTGCTGTCGTTAGTCGCTCAAATAATACATGCACTCGCCCATTACAGCCCAGTCCGAAATTTAGCTCATCAAAATCCGCTTCATTTAAACCGCCATCTAAGCCGCTATTTAAGTCGTTATCTAAATCGCTATCTAGCTCATCATATATATCAGACTTAGTTTCTTTAGCACTTGCTTGCGTTTGGCCATCGTCAGCATAGTGAATGTCATCACCCGTCTGATAAACTTGCACATTGGCACCGTTACGAGTAAGCCAAAAGGCACGTTTGATGATGTGCGGCTCCAAGCAACCACCACTAATCATCCCAACTGAGCGACCATCCTCACAGATGAGCATCATCGCGCCAGCACGGCGATATGCTGAGCCTTCAGTACGTACGACCGTTGCCAATACAGCATCAATACCCTGTTGCTTAGCTTTGATTGCCAGCTTAAGAATGTCAGCGACCTGATTCATAACGCCTCTTATTTGGTAGTTATTTTCTTGATAATGACGAAATATACTGATGATTGAGTTATAAAAACCCGCTCATTAAGCGGGTTCCTATCGTACATATGGCTTAAAAAATTACTCTGGCATCTCGTAAAGCAGCTTATCAAGCGTAATCGGAAAATCATAAACGCGTACGCCGACGGCATTGTAGACAGCGTTAGCAATCGCGGCAGCAGCACCGGCAATAGCCGTCTCACCAATACCTTTGATATGCATCGGGTTGGTATAAGGGTCATCCTCTTCGACCAATATCACATCTAACTGTGGTACATCAGCATTAACTGGCACATGGTACTCAGCGAGGTCATGGTTACACAGGCGTCCGTCACGTTTATCATGGATGACCTCTTCCATCAACGCTGAACCAATACCAAATACCATACCGCCATAGCATTGCGAAGTCGCTGTTTTATGATTAAGAATACGACCTGCGGCAAATGCACCCGTCATACGTTTTACTCGAATTTCACCAGTGACTTTATGTACGGCTACTTCAGCGAAGTTTGCACCGAAAGAAGATTGACGATACTTTTTACCATTTTTACCTGGCTTTATCTGTCCTTTAGCACTGACTTTTTGCTCCTCATAGCCTGCGATCACGTCAGCAAGCGCATATGATTCTGTATTGTCAAAATCATATTTTTCCGATTCTAACTGTTCTTCTAATATATTCTCTGAAAATGAGACTCCGGTCGTTTCAGATATTTTATCAATAGTGCTATCAGCGAACGCTTGACCGTTCTCTTTGGCTGCCTCTACCGCAGTCAGATCGTGCTTGCCTGCTTGCTTAATTTGACCATTATCTAGCTGAATCGTATCAGGGTATAGACCGACTTTTTCTGCTAACATTTCACGCAGCTGCTCACAAGCAAGGTAGACACCACTACCTGCACTCGCAGCGCCCCAGCTACCACCTGAACCTGATGCAGGCGGCAGGGCACTATCACCTAATTTCATCTCAATATGGTCAATAGGTAGTCCTAATAAATCTGCAGCTACCTGAGAAAACACCGTATAAGACCCAGTACCGATATCTGTCATATCTGTTTCAATAACGGCTTTGACACCGAGCGCTTTTGACTTATCGATTTGCAAAGTTGCTCGCGCTTCAGAAGACTGTAATTGATTACCACGTGCGGCAGCAGCCATGCCCGTTCCTATCCACCAGTCGCCTTCTAACTGACTGGCAGGCTTCGCGTTTCGCTGACTCCAACCAAACTGCTCGGCACCTTGCTCCATACAGGCAATTAGCTGGCGCGTCGAAAATGGAATGTCTTTGCTAGGGTCTTTTTCGGGTTCATTACGGCGGCGCAGCTCTATAGGATCAAGGTCTAACTGCGCAGCCAATTCATCCATTGCACATTCAACGGCAATCATACCGACCGCTTCGCCAGGTGCACGCATCGAGCCTGATAACACTTGGTTCATATCGACCATTTCATAATTTACACGGCGGTTTTTACCACTGTATAGATAGTGCGTAGACAAGGCAGTTGGCTCAAAGAACGCCTCATCTGGCAAATTGCTAGAAATAGTATCGTGAATTAACGTATCGATAACGCCATTTTTATCGCAGCCAATTGCAATGCGCTGACGAGTATTTGAGCGTCTAACTGTGGCTTCCATCACTTGTGGACGCGTCATGGTAATTAATACTGGACGACCAAGATCTTTTGACGCAATAGCAGCGGCAATAGATTCAGGCGCTATACCGAGCTTGCTACCGAACCCGCCACCGACATAGTGCGCGATCAACTGAACTTGATCTTTATTTAAGTCTAGCGCATCCATCACTTGTTGCTTGCAAGACGCGAGCATTTGATTGGCCGTATAAAGAACGAGCTTATCCCCTTCCCAATGTGCCAATGTTGCATGTGGCTCCATCGCCGAGCTGTTTTGACTTGGCGTATGATAAAAGCGATCAAGCGTTACCTCAGCATCAGCCAATCCTTGCTCAGGATCGCCTTGGACATAATTTTTGTCAGAGCCTTTTTTCTCATCAACTTCATGGGCGTTAGACAACTCTTTAGTAAAATTTAATGCCGCTTGGTCAGTCTCATCTTTATAAGTGACTTTAAGCGCATTTGCCCCTTCTGTTGCTGCTTCAAAGGTTTCAGCGATTACAACAGCGATAGGTTGACCATGATAAAAAATCTCAGTCGCTCCCTGCTTCGGGGCTTTTTTCAATCCGCCTTGCTGAGAATTACGCAAGAAGTGCTTAGGATCTGTCACGACCTTAATAATATTAGGAATGCCGTCTAAAGAACTACTATCGATATTCTCAACCTGTCCTTTGGCAATGGTCGCACCGACCAAGACACCGTACGCTTTATTGTCTAAGTGGATTTCGGAACTATAATGCGCTTGACCGCTAACCTTTAACGAGCCGTCAACACGGTTAATTGGCTTACCGACCAGTTTGCTCGCTGTTGTGCTAAATAAAGACTCAACAGGCTCATCCATGGTCATTTTTTTGGTCGGTTCTGACTGAGTGATTGATTCAAATAATGACATGATTATGCTCCCTCGCCCGCTAGTGCGCGCTGAATGACTTGTTTTAGTAGGCGACGCGTCAATGGTATCTTAAAGTCGTTTTGACCATTACCTTTAGCATCATTCAATAACAGATCAGCGGCTTGCGCGATAACGTCATTATTGCCATCGGTATCCGTTAACAGTGCTTCAACTTCCTCATTACGCCATGGCTCCGTACCGATACCACCAAATGCCAATCGTACCGTTTTCAGATTGCCGCTATCATCAGCGTCTATTACTGCGGCACAGGATACGAGTGCAAAGGCATAAGAGGCACGATCTCGAACTTTGTCATAGGTGTGCATACCTTTGATAGGTGCAGGTAATACAACGTGAGTAATTAACTCGCCTGCCTCTAATACGTTTTCGATGTGCGGTGTATCTTTTGGCAGACAATAAAAGTCTTTTACATTGATAGAACGAGTCGAACCGTCCGCTTTAACTGTTTCGATAGTGGCATCCAGTAAGCGCATAGCCACTGCCATATCAGATGGATGCTGCGCAATACAGGCATCGCTCGTACCTAAAATAGCTAGCGTACGGTTCTCACCATTGATAGCAGGACAACCTGTGCCCGGTTCACGCTTGTTGCATGCGCTATCTGTCTGGTAAAAATAATAACAACGTGTGCGCTGTAAGAAATTGCCGCCAGTCGTTGCTTTATTACGCAGCTGTCCAGTCGCCCCTGCCAAAATTGCTCGGGACAATACGGGATAATTGGCAATAACTTCAGGATGCGCTGCCAAATCACTATTGGTCACAAGCGTACCGATACGCAAACCGCCGTCGGCAGTGGATTCAACCTGCTCTAATTCTAAACGGGTAATATCAACCAATTTGATTGGCGTCTCAATCTCCAATTTCATCAAGTCTAATAAGTTAGTACCACCTGCGATAAAAGACGCATCTTCAGTACTGGCAGATATTGCCGCTTGCTCTGGTGCATCAGCACGACTGTATTCAAAGCGTTTCATGAGCGGCCTCCTGTTGTAGCAGTTACTGTCTTATTATTCGCTGAGGTCTTGCCAAGTTGCGCTTCGCTCGGTGGCGGTGACCAGATACCTGTCACGCTTGAGTTTTGCACTGTATTGTCTATTTTTTGAGTACTAGATTCTTGTATTTGACTCTCTGAAACCTGACTCTCAAGCACTTGTGAAATGGCTTTGATAATATTTGGATAAGCTGAGCAGCGGCAGATGTTACCGCTCATGCGCTCAGCAATTTCTTGTACAAGGCGACCATCAGGATTTTTTAAGTCGGTGCTCACATGGCTTGGCCAATTTTGCTTTACTTCTTCTATCAATGCGGTCGCTGAGCAAATCTGACCAGGCGTGCAATATCCGCACTGAAAAGCGTCATTGTCTTTAAACGCTTGCTGCAATGCCGATAATGACTCTGGCATTCCGATACCTTCAATTGTTGTGATGTCATCACCATCATGCATAACGGCGAGTGTCAGACAGGAATTGACCCGTCGTCCATTGATGAGCATGGTACATGCTCCGCATTGACCATGGTCGCAGCCTTTTTTGGGTCCAGTAATTTGTAGGTGCTGACGACATACGTCGAGCAGTGTCGTACGGGCGTCAAGATTCTCGAGCTGATAATCTTGCTTATTGATTGTTAAGGTCAAAGTAGACATGCTGGCTTCTCGCTGGCAGATGAATATAATGGAATGGTGAAATACGCTTCAAAATGACAACGTTAATAAATTTATTATGACGTATGAAAACAGTTGTTTTGTTTTTACTTTGTAGGGGTTCCAGTGTAGTTTCTAATCTACGAGAGTATCGAAATGTTAGCGCTGCTAATAGATGGTATGTGATTTATCATCAGTTTTTAACGTTATTTCAAAGGAAATCCCTAAAAAAAAGCCTCATAAACGGTCAGTTTATGAGGCTCTTAAATAGACTTTTTACGTATAGTATTTAGTAGATATGTCTATTAAACACGTTCTTTGCTTAGCTAATAACTGGCTAGACTTTCGTAATAATGGTTTCTTCATCAAAACGTGATTTTGGCAGCTCAGCGTTAAAGTCCTCTTTACTACGATAACCAAGTGATACGACTGCCACAGCGGTGTAGCCTTTACTACGTAAATCAAACTCTTCATCGAGCGTTTTCAAATCCGCCCCTTCCATCGGCACCGCATCAATACCCAAAGTTGCCGCCCCTAGTAGCAAAGCGCCCATATTGAGATACAATTGCTCTATCAACCAATGTGGCTCGTCTTTTTGCTCATAACGACGAATGTCCAAAAACATTTTACGCGTCTGATGCATTTGCTCTTTAAATTTTGGCTCTGCGAAACGACCATCTGCATCTTGTTTTTCTAAGATGTCATCTAGAAACTCATCATCGGCATAGACACGGCTACAGAATACAATGACGTGCGAGGCACCTTTTACTTTGGCATCGTTGAACTCGTACATGCCCTCCGTGCCTTTTGCGATTCGGGCTTTACCAGCTTCATCATCAGCAATGACAAAATACCAAGGCTGAATATTGGTACTCGAAGGACTGAGGCGCAAAATATCCTTTAGACTTTGGAAATCTTCTGTTGATATTTTCTTATCGGTATCAAACTCTTTTGTGCTATAGCGCCAGTTCATTGCTTCAGTGATATTTTTCATCTGTGACTCCATTATTGATATTAATTTTTTATTCTTTATTAGAATTTTTATTCTTTATTAGAATCTTTCTTCTTCAATTATCATTTCAACGAAGCCACTTTAAATAAAAAGCTATTTTGTGACCATGCCTGCTTGGTTAAGTATTCGTAGGTTTTGTTATGACTGAGTCAGAGTATTGCAAAAACGCCTACTTTCTTATTAGTAATGGTTACAATTACGCTACCGAATTGGCGACGCCGACTGCGCAGACTACATTGTAATCACTTAGTCATTCTCTTAGTATGAACTGACTTGATACATGGTAACTAGTTATAGTTGTCTGATAACTAGGTATATCTGCTTGATTCCAACTGATATGCCTCTATCCATACATCCCAAACAAAACATAAATAATAATACCCGCGAGGAAATATGAGCACATCAGAAAAACCACTCCGAATAGATATCGTCTCAGATGTCGTCTGCCCTTGGTGCGTCATCGGTTATCGCCAATTAGCAGCAGCACTTGAGCAAACCAATACCGCTCACACTATCCACTGGCATCCGTTTGAGCTAAACCCAAACATGCCAAGCGAAGGTCAAAATCTACGTGAGCATATTATTGAAAAGTACGGCTCTACCAAGCAAGAATCAGATGCTAGCCGAGTCAGAATGACTGAAGCTGGACAGGAAGTTGGCTTTGAATTTAATTTCAATGATGATACACGTATGCACAACACCTTTAATTTGCATCAGCTGCTACATTTCGCTGATCAACAAGGCCGCATGCATGAATTAAAGCAAGCCTTGTTTGCCGCACATTTCACCAATAACAGAGACATCTCAGATATTAATGTGCTTGCCGATATTGCAGCAGAGACTGGGCTTGATCGTAGTGAATCATTGGCAGTGTTAGAAGGTCAATTTTTTGCAAAAGAAGTACGAGCAGAAGAGCAGCATTGGCAACAGCAAGGCATCCAAAGTGTACCAGCGATTATCTTTAATGAGCGTCATCTGGTCAGCGGCGCGCAAGGGGTCGAGAACTACATCAGTATCTTAGAGCAGTTGGCCAACATGACTGAGTAAACCACCTGACGTTATAAAAATGTCACTCTATAAAAGGATACTTTATGTCTTCTGAACGCTTTCCCTCGATTATTGTGTTCGACGTCAATGAAACATTGCTCGATATCGACACGCTAACGCCTTTATTCACGCGCGTCTTTGGCAAGCAAAGAGTACTGCGAGAATGGTTCGCTCAGCTAGTACTGTACTCACAGACTATGACATTGTCTGGCCTCTATACGCCTTTTGGTGAACTTGGCGTTGGTGCTCTGCAAATGGTTGCTGATATCAGACAAGTGACTTTGACAGACGATGATATCAATGAGTTCAAAGAAAGAATGAGTGCGTTGCCTGCGCATCCTGATGCAGCGCCAGCACTGACTCGTTTGCGTGATGCAGGGTTTCGACTGGTCACGCTGACCAATTCAGCAAGCAGTGCGTCTCCAACGCCATTAGAAAAAGCAGGACTCAGTCAATTCTTTGAGCAGCACTTTAGTATTGAGACTGTTGGCAAATTCAAGCCAGCACCTGATACTTACCAATTGGTGGCTGATACGCTAGCCGTTGATACGTCAGATTTATGCCTTGTCGCCTGTCACCTCTGGGATACCATAGGCGCACAAGCGGCAGGTTGTCGCGGTGCATTTTTGACCCGTCCTTATAATGCGATGCTAAACGCGCCAAATGTACCAGTTCCAGACTTGACCTCATCAGACTTATCGACATTAGCGGATCAAATCATTAGCAAAAAGAGTGCTTGAGACTTTCAATCACTAAGCTATGTGTGGAAATAATATTACAAAAAGGCTGCCTCAATATTGAAGCAGCCTTTTTGTTTTTAATAAAGTATTTCTAAGACAATAACGTCGTTGCTGTCTTTGTTGATTACTCCGAGAAATGTACAACCGTACGAATACTCTCACCTTTGTGCATCAGGTCAAACGCTTCGTTGACATCTTCTATTGGCATCGTATGCGTGATGAAATCCTGTAAAGGAATCTCGCCCGCTAGATAGCGCTCGACATAGCCTGGTAGTTCTGTACGACCTTTTACACCGCCAAATGCTGAGCCTTTCCAGACGCGGCCTGTCACTAACTGGAATGGACGCGTTGAGATTTCTTGACCAGCACCAGCGACACCGATGACGACTGACTCGCCCCAGCCTTTGTGACAGCACTCTAGCGCAGAACGCATGACATCAACGTTACCGATACATTCAAACGAATAATCAACCCCGCCATCGGTTAGCTCAACGATGACTTCTTGAATTGGTTTGTCATAGTCTTTTGGATTGATGCAGTCAGTTGCACCTAGTTTTTTGGCCAATTCAAACTTGCTTTCATTGATATCAATGACAATGATACGGCTGGCTTTTGCCATCGCCGCACCAATCACTGCTGACAGTCCGATACCGCCCATACCGAAGATAGCCACGGTTGCGCCCTCTTCGACTTTTGCTGTATTCATGACTGCGCCCATGCCGGTAGTCACGCCGCAACCAAGCAAGCAAACTTCTTCTAATGGCGCTTCTTTATTGACTTTGGCTAATGAGATTTCTGGTAAAACCGTGTACTCAGAAAAAGTCGAGCAACCCATATAATGGTAGATAGGCTCGCCGTCTTTGTAAAAACGCGTCGTGCCATCTGGCATCAAGCCTTTACCTTGCGTCTCGCGTACTGCTGAGCAAAGATTGGTTTTGCCTGAGCGGCACATTTTGCAAACGCCGCACTCTGCGGTATATAGCGGGATAACATGATCACCGACCTGCACGCTGGTCACGCCTTCGCCGACTTGCTCAACGATACCGCCACCTTCATGACCCAAGATCGCAGGGAACACGCCTTCTGGGTCTTCACCAGATAAGGTAAATGCATCGGTATGACAGACACCACTGGCGACGATTTTGACCAATACTTCGCCTTTGCGTGGCAGCATGACGTCCACTTCTTCGATAGATAGTGGCTGCTTTGGACCCCACGCGATGGCGGCTTTTGATTTGATAAATTTATCAGACATAAGAATCTCTCTTTTTAATTGATTGTTATTTATGGGTGACGACATAACAGTTTTGTTATAAGTACAAGCAGTTCTAAAAGTTTGCTAACCCATCTTATGGATTTTAGCGGTCACTATATCTACAGTTAAAACAAATAAAGATAGACTGAGCTTATCTTGCCTGCCCTCTGTAGGCAAGCATTGATGACCATAAAGCAGCATCTATTTACATTGATACTAACCATTATATTTATTTCTGAGCAGATAACAATATGCTATATTTGCAAATATCTTTTACATATTGGTAATAATCATGCGCTGGGAAGGGATTAGTGAGTTTGTCTATGTTGCAGAATACGAGAGCTTTACACGTGGTGCGAAAGAGCTGGGTATCTCGACTGCACAAGTCAGCCGCCAGATCAGCGCGTTAGAGAAACGTTTAAACATAAAGCTGCTATATCGAACCACGCGTAAGGTCTCACTAACTGAAGAAGGCCGTGTATTCTATCAGCACTGCCGCAGTGTACTTGATGGCTTGGATGCCGCTGAGCAAGCCGTAAGCAACTTACAGTCAAAGCCTCAAGGCAGGATAAAACTAACAGCACCCGTTACTTATGGTGAGCAGCAGTTATTACCACTGATCAATGATTTTATGATGCAGTATCACGATATCGAAGTGACTGCCTTTTTGAGTAATCAGAAAATCGACTTGATTGAAGGGGGTTATGATTTGGCCATTCGTATTGGCAAATTGCACGACTCGACGATGATGGCAAAGAAACTTAGCTTGCGTACTAATTTTGTCTGCGCGGCGCCCTCTTATCTAAAAAAACACGGCATACCACATCATTTAAGTGATTTAAGTCAACATAACTGCCTATTGGGTACTCGTGACTACTGGCACTTTATAGATACCACTAAAACAAAAGAGAACAGTAATACTCATGGTAAGACGGACAACCAACAAACGAGCGTAGAAAGGAACCTGCGTGTCTCTGGTACGGTGCAATATAACAGCGGCTATAGTCTGGTCGATGCTGCGCTAAAAGGGCTGGGTATCGTACAGCTGCCTGATTATTATGTGCAAAAGTACTTAGCGTCTGGCGAGTTAGTTAGTTTACTTGATGACTATAGAGAGCCCGAAGAAAGCATTTGGGCCATTTATCCGCATAACCGCCATTTATCACCAAAGATTAGGCTGCTCGTAGATTATTTGGCAGAACATTTGGTTTAACGTTCTATTAAGACGTATTGCAATCACAAACCTGATTACGCACAATGAATATTCGGTGTTGCTCATTATAGTTAGGACTGACCATACTACAGATAACTTAAAGGTGTAATTATGATTAAAATCGTCTCTATAGCTGCGCTAGCAGTGGCCGTTTCCTCTTGTGCCAGTATCGATACGCTGCTGGATAAAACCAATAGCACTGGTGCTATGACAGACACAACAACCTCTATCAATGCTGAAAAAGGCTTGGTGACCATGCAAAGTAATCACTCCGTCCAAGATACCGCAGACAAACTGGTCTCAGTGATCGAAAGCAAGGGTATGAAAGTATTTGCACGAGTCGATCATCAGAAAAATGCACAGAGTGCCGACTTATCATTGAGACCAACGCAAGTCGTTATGTTTGGCAACCCTAAAGCGGGTACGCCATTAATGAACTGTGAGCAAACCGTTGCCATTGATTTGCCGCAAAAAATCTTAATTAGCGAAGATGCTGATAAGAAAGTATGGCTGTCATACAACAACCCTGACTACCTCAAGACACGTCACAATATCAAAGGTTGCGATACTGAGATTGCTAATATTTCAAAAGCACTTAACGCTATCAGTACTGCAGCAACGGCAAAATAATGTGTTTGGTATAGTTGAATAAATATACATTCGATTAGATAAGTGAACAGACAATTGAAACATTACTTATTTACTTGAAAAATCCTCATATTAAGAATGACTAGATTGCTCTATCTGGTCATTCAGCTCTACTTTTAATTTCTTTGCACACTCGATAATCTTTTTTCTATCGGCAGGAATAGCACCTTGTGCAATAGCGATTTCACGCATTTGAACCGTGATATCATAGTGAGGATAGCTAGCGTTACGATGAAATAGACGCGCATCCACATCAATAAATGCCGCAAAATCATGCAGCTCTTGCAAGCTATCCGCCAACATATGACACCACTTATGGCCTTTGAATTTTATCTGTACAAAATCTACATATATCGCCATATAACCACCTCTCTACTTATTCACTAATTCGCTTATCTATTTTTTAATTAGCTCAAAACACCTTAGCAAGTTAATAACACTATGATCAAAAATCTCTATAATAATGCGCGTACATCTTTTTTAAGTTGTTTGAGTCGTTCTTGATACTCGCTATGACTGCTATCAAATGTACTCAGTCGTCCATAGCGTAACTGACGGTAGTTTTGTCTAATTTCAATAAGCTTTGTCTGAATAACGATTGGGTCGCTACTATCTGTTAGCTGACTCGTAGCAGATTGGGTATTGTCACCCTGACGGCTATCAATAGCTGATGCCAAACGTTCCAGCCACGCTAGCTGCCCTTCATTATCATTGCGGGCTAATAATTTGTCGTGTTTGGCAACACGTTTTGAGAGCTGAGCAAGAGGTAGGTCTGCTGGATGCCAACGCTTGCGGCGGCGATACCAAATGACAAATACTAAGATAGCCATAACGGAAACCGCACTGGTGGCTAACCAAATGATTTGCTGCATGATTGAGCTGATATTGAACCATTTGAGTAGCGAGTCGACCTGTTTGTCTTGGTCATAGCCGACTACGTCTTTTTGCCAGTAGTAGCTCGCTTGGTCTGATAGTCGGCGTAGCGTTTGCAGCATTTGATACTGCTGATAGCTGATTTGTGCACTGGCGCCATTGCCAAACATAGCCGCCCCTTGCTGCTGGGTCATCGTATTCATACCTTGCTCTACTCGCTCAGGCGCCACAAAGGCTGTCGGATCCACACGTACCCAGCCTTGACCCTCAAGCCAAACCTCAGTCCATGCATGCGCATCCATTTGCCGCACTTCCCATACGTTACCATTGCGACTCGGCTCACCGCCTTGATAGCCCGCTACTACTCGTGCAGGAATACCAGCGGCGCGTAGCATAAAGGTAAAGCTTGACGAATAATGCTCACAAAACCCTGCTTTGGTTTCAAATAAAAATTCGTCAATACGATTGGTATTGAGCCGTGGTGGCGACAACGTATAGCGAAACTCTGTTCGATTAATCCATTGCTCAATAGCAGCGATGTAGCGAACAGGGTCTGAACCTGACTGCTCAAATAACTGCTTAGCAAGCGCGCGCGATTGAGGGTTACCTTCGTTAGGCAAGGCAAGGTTCTCACGTCTTGATGCCTCTATCAGAACTGGATCAATACGCATCTGTGCAAACTGCAGCACATCATAGCGAAGCTGCTGCGTAACAGGTTGACCCTTTGATAAGGTAAATTCAGAGGTAGTATTGATATCTGGCTGCTCAGAGAACGGATAATCAAGACCAAATAGCCAATTTTGCTGAGTGGGTTCTAAGATAACCTTGTAATTGACAGGTGCCGCCCTTAATTCGTCAGGTACAGTAGCAAAGGCATTCTGAATCCATGCAGGTGCTTGCAATCTCGACGACCATTGATCCCTTCGAGAGGCTAGTCGCCATGTAACCCCATCAAAATCACTAAATACCAAACCACGCCAATACAGCTGCTGCTGCGGTGGACGCTCATCTGCAAACTCTACCCGAAAAGCCAGCTCAGTAGACTGTCCTAAATTAGCAAAATCACCAGGCGACATACTGTCAGAGACGCCAGTAACGGCTTGCTGACCTGAGAGCTGCACTGACCACAGCGGCGGCAGTCTCGGAAAAAACAGAAATAGCACCACCAATAATGGTAACGCGCCAACCCCTAACACACCCAATGTACGCAAGCGTCCATCACCGCTAGCATTGCTATCATCATTAAGCGCAATAAATGCTAGCAATACAATGACTGCGCCAACGATCACTTCTAAAGTAGTCAGTAAACCTTGGTCCATCAAAAATAATGCCGCAAGCACGAACAATGATAAATTCAAAACCACATAGGCATCGCGGCGCTTATATAGCTCCCATAGCTTACTAACTAAGCATAGTACTAAAAACGCCACGCCCATATCCAATCCAAACGCTGTATTGTAGGTTAGCCACAGACCTAATAGCCCCAGCAGAAAGCCTAGCATTTGTACACTTTGATAAATACGTTTTAGGTGCGATAGTTTCTTGAATTTAGCTTTGATATGAGGCAATTGAGCGGCGATACTGACGGCGGCAAATCCTATCAGCCATAATGGCAAATGTGCGGCATGCGGTAACACAACGACGACTTGAGCAATTAATACCCAATAATAAGCTGGCAGTGCAAATAATTTACGATACCATTTAGCGTCATTTCGCTCAGGTCGAATTGAGACTTTTTGACCTAAAGCCAACTGCTCAAAGCTGGCCGTTTTTGTAGCATCGACCGCAGAATACTCTGTGGACAGTGTATCAACATCAGCAGAAGATAAGCGTTTAGAATTGGTCATGGTGCTTTCGCAAGCCTTAGCAAGCATGCTTGCGCAAAGGATTCTCCGTTACCCATCTCCGTAGTAGCAGGAGTATCACTAGGTAAACGCATTTGAAACGGCACGCCTAGCTGACCTAGCGTCAATGCGCCATAAGCCAATTGTGCAAGTTTTTGCTCGTGATGTGCAGCTGGCATATCTGCATAATCAAGCGTTTGCTCATGACCGACCGGATCAGCGAAGTGCTTGGTCAGCATGCCTTGTCCCCGCGCTACATGCCCCCAAGAGACTCGGGCCAATGACTCACCCTCGACATAGTTATCTAATCGCTCAAAGTCGTCCTGACCCTGTCTATACTGTCCACCTGTTGGTAAGTCCTCTAAGCTTGCGATTGCATATTTTGCTTGCCAGTCGAAGACTTCAGGTTTTGGATATACCCAAGCTGTACGCGCAAAGTAGACATAAGACCATGCACGCATGATACCTAAGGGATAAACTGTTTTTATTTTTAACCGTGGTAGTTCAAGTTGGCCACGGTTGTAAGTCTGGACAGGAAGTCGAATGACTTGCTCACCTTGTAATCGTGTGATGAGTATTGAGCTTTGCGTGTTTGTGCCATTTTTGGTTTTTTTATTGGTTATCTGCTCAAATTCAAATAGCAACTGGCGCCTTGGTTGGCGACTATCACTATTCAACTGTAGCGTAACCCAAACAGGCAAGCCAGCTTCTGTCATAGTGACTTCTAGCAGACGCACTTGCAGACCAGATATATGAGCAAAAGTAACATGAAAACTAATTAGCCAAATACTGACCAGATAAAAGCACAAACCAAGCACTAAGTTGTTGCCATAGTTGATACCCGCGATAAAGGTAATTACTAACAATACGGCGAATAGCACTCCTTCACGACTAAAGAAAATATAGACATTACGCAAATTAAGCGTAGCACTATCACTCTTAGGTGCACGCGCGGCAAACCAGCGGCTCAGAGCTGATTTTATTGGTGCGGTTAATGTCTTTGGTAACAAGCTCATGACTACCCTATTATTACCATCTAAATAACAATGCTGTCAGTATTTGTATCTGACTGACAAACAAACTCACGAATAGAACGATACAGTTGATTCAGGACAATTTGAATACAAGAAAAGCGGGGGAAAATACCGTAAATAGTAAACTGAGTGACTTTGATATTTTTTCTAAGTTATATAGCTTTGACTATGTGTAGAACTACGTTTCACCGATGCAGTTAATCAATACGGTCAAACAGTCTGCCAGCTGCTAAGCAACGACTGACACTTCTGCTAGGATACGTTGGGCGATGGTTTTTGTCGCTTGTCCACCAGTCACATGTGCAGGTACGAAACGCTGACCGAGGCGATGATCAGTGACCGCAGCAAACACCGCTTGGATATCTTCAGGGGTCACTTCCATATATCCCGATACATAGGCATGCGCTTGGGCAGCACGTTGTAGTGACAATACGCCGCGAGGTGATAAACCATGATACTCTTGGCTTGCACGAGTTTTTGCAACCAGTCTTTGCAAATAATCCAATACAGTATCTGCCACATAAACCTGCCTGACACCCTGCTGAGCCAATAGTACAGCTTCAGTATCAAGCACCGTATCCAAATCTTTGAGCAGCTCGCGACGATCTTTACCTTTTAGCAGCTCACGCTCTGCGGCAGGCGATGGATAACCTAACGATAAACATAACAAGAATCTGTCTAACTGCGACTCTGGGAGCGGATAAACACCTGCTTGTTGCAATGGATTTTGGGTGGCAATGACAAAGAATGGCTGTGGCAAAGGATAAGTCTGGCCATCTTGTGTGACTTGGCGCTCTTCCATCGCTTCAAGCAACGCACTCTGCGTTTTGGGACTGGAACGGTTTATTTCATCAGCAAGTAATAACTGTGTAAAGATAGCGCCCGGACGAAACTCAAATTGCTGTTTACTTTGGTCGTAGATGCTCATACCTAAAATATCAGCAGGCAACATATCATTGGTAAATTGCACTCGGCTAAAGCTCAAACCTAACAGCTGTGCCAAGCCCTGTGCCAAAGTCGTCTTACCCATACCAGGCAAGTCCTGCAATAACAAATGACCACCTGCTAAGATACAACTGAGTGCTAGCCTAACTGCTTGCGGCTTGTCCAATACAATCTGATTTAATTGCGCTAACAGCTGTGCAATTTGCTGCTGATTGCGTTGAAAATCAGCCGTACTAGGGATGGACTGGCTAAGCGGATTCGCTGTTATATGAGAGGTAGATAATGATCTATCGTTAGCTGCATGGGTCATAGTAGGTTATTGGCTCATTTTTTAGGTCATAACGATGATAAGTCAGTTTACATCATCTGTAACGGTTGGTGCAGCGGCACGGAGCGTAGATAAATAAGCAATAATATCAGCACGCTCTTTCGCATCTGGCATCGGGTCAGACAGCATTTTGGAGTCTGGCATGGCTTTTTGTGCATCTGCAATGTATGGATCGAGTGTCTCTGCATCCCATACCCAACCTGAATCTTCTAACCCTTTGCTGTAGGTATAGTCTTTTAACTCGGCAGCCGGCGCACCATATATATTCATTAATTGTGGGCCTTTTTTATTCAGACCTGCATTACGTTGATGGCATTGACCGCAAGCATCTTTATAAATTATTGAGCCGTTGTCCGCATCCCCGTCGGTATATAAGGGCAGAATCACAGGAGCGCGGTGGTCAGGTGGTGTTTTCTCACAAGCTGTGAGCAACAGAACAGCAGCCAAAAGGCTGCTCATTTGATATCTACTAATAAGGGACATTTTTAGCAATCTTTAGTTGAAGAATATTATCGCTATGACATAAACGATATGACATATTGGCCTTTTAACTCGCTACCTTTATTGTGCTACTAGGCTCTTCTAAATAATACCCCTGCAAATAGCGTGCGCCCACACTCCAAGCGACCGACATCGTTGCTGCATCTTCGATATAAGGCATGAGCACATCAACTTTGATATCATTAGTGCGCATGATGATAGACTTGACCGTTTCTAAATTTTCTGCTGAACCAATGTCTTGAATATAACTGCGTGCCAAGCGTACCATATCAGGCTGGACAAAATTGGCAATTTCGATAGATTTGGCAGACGAGCCAAAGTTATTAACACCGATTTGACAATTGACATCGTTAAGCGCGGAAAATTGAGATTTTGCGACGGTTAGATGATCAGAGATATCTATTTCATTGAACTGGAGTGTCAATACACCAGCTGCACCGCCTACTGCTTTTATTAATTGACTGGCAACAATCGGCAATTTTTTATCAACCAGTGAAGCATTGGTTAATTGTACTAACAATTTGGCTTCAGGATGAAATTTGCGGACATCGTTGATTTTCTTACAGGCATTGATAAGCACCCATCGGTCAATCTTCTCTAACAGTTGATGCTTTTTAGCCACTGCCATAAATTGATCAGGGGTTAATACCGTATTGTCAGCATCGGACAATGGTAGCCTTAGATACACTTCAAAGAAGTCGCTACGATCGTTGTTGATGTCGTATATTGGCTGAAATGATAGCTCAAAGCGGTTATTAGTAATAGCATCCACTAATGACTCAGCAAGTGCATGATCGTCACTATTGGCATGTTCGCTTGGGTCATATATACGGTAAGACCCGCCACTATTAGAAGTCTCTACCATGATTTGGCTGATAGCATCCATGGCGCGTTCTAATATAATGACAGGCTCTACAGGATTTTTTTCAATTTTGACAACAGCAATACTGACTGTTGTACTCGTTGTACGTTTATCAACTTCAATAAACATACCCTTGATTGACGAACCGATATGTTTAGCAATCTCTTCAAGATCACTCGTCATCTTGTTTTTTACTAAAATCGTAAATGCTGTATCGCTAAAACGGCTCACATGCCCATCAGGTACTAGCTCAGTTAATGTGTGGGCAACTTGTTTGACCGTTGCATCTATTCCTTGTAGACCTAAACTACTTCTTATTTTTCCTACATTATCAACCTGCACATATAGCAGGGCTGCGGTCATTAGTCCTTGGGACGCCTGCTGATGTATTGCTATCATCTGCTCTTCAAAACCACGACGATTATCTAAGCCAGTTAAATTATCTTTACGTTCAGCTTCAGCTAAACGCTTAGCAACCTCCGCACTATTATTACTATTCTGCTGAATAATAATCTGAATGACTGGCTCGCCCTCTAACGTGGCTGATGCTAATTGTAGTTTCGCTTCAAAAGTGCTGCCATCTGTCCGCACACTTTCAAAATTAAACTCAACGTCTTGGCGACTGCCTTTGTCAAACTGACGTAAAAACTGTTTAAATCCTTTGACACTATCACCACCCGAAATCAGATCAATAATAGGCACGCCTACCGCTTCATTCATTGATTTGAAACCGAATAATTGGAGATAGGGATCATTAGCAAAGATATGAATCCCTTCATCAATATAAGCAACCGCGCTCTTGGAGTTCTTAATCAGCACATTAGCACGTTGTTCTGCTTCAGACAGTACTTGACGTAAAGTTTTTAGCTCACGACGACTGCGCAAACTACTATGCTGTAGACAAATAGCCATGACGACAGGCATTTCTTGATCGATGGTGAGCGCTTTGACCATTGTGCCACTAATAACAGTAGGTAGTCCTTCCTCATTACAAGCTGTCGTCGCTATCTCTTCGTTCACTAGACAAATCATCGGCAGATCAATATTTTGCTCTTGTACTAGGCTCACTACATCCGTAAAGCTCATATCATAAGCCTTACCAAATACCAAGATATCCCACGGTTGGCGTAAGAGTTTCAATAGCTCTTCTTTATCGTCCAAAAACCCTAAATTTACATTATCGTAATAAGGACTCAATAACTGCACAAGACGTTCAGCGTAGAGCTGATCATCATTGATTACCAATAAATTTAAAAGAGATTGAGAGCGCATAAGGAGCCTTTTAGTCGTACGTATTGTTATCTTTTATTTTGTTACTTTACATCTTTGCCTAAAACTAACCTAGCACATAAAACATGCTAGCGTTAATATTCTATTAACCCTATCAGTATAGACTGAGTTTTCACTATGATAATTATTTTATAGTTAGAGATATCATAAAAGTCAGAGTAACAATATTTATCATTATAGACAATAATTAGACCAACTGCAGATTAACTTATGCCCTTTGTCGCCTACTATATTACTGACGAAAATCTGTATAAACTCTCCGTTATGGCCTGAAATACTTGTCGCATCTAAGTACCTCTAAGCGCTATAACTGCGCCACCTCATATTGACTAAACTTATCAGTCATCATTAGCCTGCGTCCTAATCGTAGAGTGGTTTGTTTATTACCAATACGCATGACGACTCTATCATCAGCTTGAAAGTAAAAAGGCGGTACGATTAGCGTGCCAGTCGTCTGTAGCTGTTCATCTTTACCGAGAATAAATACCGGTACAAAATGATGACTTCGCGTTTTACTGCCTTCCAAACGTAATCCACATGCCACAATTTTATGCCCGAGTATTTGCCATTCCACTTCTGGATTTTTAGTATCTACATTGAACCAGCGTACCACCCCTATTGACCAATCAGGTTGTTCTGTATTTTCAGAGCCATAGACCAAAATTAAACTCATTATGTGTAAGGGCTGCGGTGCCGTTAGAGAAAGGTCAGAGTCATGTTTTTCTACAATAAGCCTCTCTTTATTGAAAATATTTTTGTCTGCAACCTTCTCATTAGGCTTACCATTTTTTGGCAACAAATGCAGTTTGCGATATGCTGAAGAACTTTCATAGTCGTCAAATATCTCAATATTTATAACGCTACTGCGACTACGCTCGCTATCAAATGTATCGTATAAAGGCCTGTCTTCTTCTCGTAGATGTTTGATAGCGATCAAATTGGCAAAAGTTTTTGAATGACCTACATGGTAGTGTATATCATTAAAATTGGTGATTAATTTTGCCTGCTGCTTGCTAGTATATTTGGTTGGTAAGGTAGGTGGCGGCTGCAAATAGCGATAGCTAATGGTCATCGAAATAGCATTAAGCAGACTATATTCTGCTGTGTTGCCTTCATCGATAAAGGCTTTTTTACGTGACTCAAAATATTCAATTATCGGTGTCAGTTCTATAAATAGACAGTCATGACGATCTTCATAGGGGTTGATATGAGAGTTGACGGTCAAATAGCTTGGTGGCTTACTACTATGAAGATCAACGAAAACTTTTGTCTCGGTGGCGGGCTCCATTGTCGCGACCATGTGTTTAGCCCAGTCAGGCAATAGACGCTGTACGAGTAAGATATTCGGGCGCCTCATAGCACGCAAATTTAACAAGTGATGCAAACAGATTTGGCAATATAGCTGATGGATACTGTTTGTTTGATTGGTGACAGTATGTAGACTTAAATCCATATCAGCTACTTTTTTCTGATGAGCCAGATAATATAACTGATTGACTTTAGACCACAGGTAATCTGATGGCTTTCGATAGCACAGTGTTTCTTCTGCTAATAGTTTTTGGTATCTTAATAGTGATTGATAAATCGCAATAGCAAGCGTGCTATCAGGTGTAGTCTCAGCACCAAAAAAACGCTGCCAACCTTTACCAGAAGATTGGTTTAAGGAGGCTTCTGACAACTGCGTCTCACGACGTATGACTTTGTCGTAAACCATAATAATTAAATAATGCAGCGATTGCATTTGAGCGATATAAGACATCTGATCCTGACTAAGCGCACCTGTCTCATAGATATAGTGCTGCCTAAAAGCTGCAATCAGCCGGTCTGAAGCATCAATGACTGTTGCCATTAATTTAAGACGCTGTTGTTCATCCATATTGGATTCACGTAATACTGTCAGTAGACTCTCTAAATGTTCTGTTTGCTGCTCTTGGCTGAGCGCCGGTAGCGTTGCCAACATTTTTAACAAGTAACGTTCTTGACCATTTACTGAGCGATTAGATAGCGGAGGTAGTGGCTCTGTAGAATCTAAATGCTCTTGAAGCATTGATAACGTTATCATCAGTATCTTTACTCTCTATTAGTCACTCTGAAGCAATCAGTAATATGCAGCAGTACAAATACATGCATGGCATAAAAAATGTTTGTCAAGCTCGACTATAGAAAAGTGATGATATCTATTTATTGTGAGCCTAAATCTAGCAGTACGCTCTGACAATACCTACATACTGGCAGAGTCTTGAAACTAGCGTTATATGCTTTTGATTAACTGGTATATCGACAACCTATATTCTGTTCCAATCATATATCTATTTACACTTATAAAAAAGCATAAATCCTAGATTTTGATTTTTAAAGATACTATCCGCATCTTTTTTAAGAGCCGCTCTTTGTTTACTAATTTCTCTAAGCTAATATAGTGCCCTACATTAGCTATTGCTGTAAATATCAATCGGTACTTTAAAAGGTCTATTCGGTAACTCTCTGACCAACTTAGGGACGAGGTAGCCTGGCAATGATGCTAGTAACGCCCAATACAGCTCAATCGCTACTTGCTCACTACTATCGAAATGCGCTGCACCAGCTACTTTATCCAACACATGTAAATAGTATGGTAGCACGCCAGAAGCAAACAAACGCTGACTAAGCTTCACTTGCCCGTCAAGAGTATCGTTGACACCTTTTAACAACACGGCTTGGTTTAATAGCGTAACTCCAGCTGCTCTAGCACGTTGCAAATACTCAGCGGTTGGTACATCTAGCTCATTGGCATGATTACAGTGAATGACCATGACAATATGACAGCGACTTTGAGATAACCTCTCTAACAATGCAGCGTCCAAGCGTGCGGGTATCACCAATGGCAAACGCGTATGCAGCCGAATGGTAGTAATCTGCGGAAGAGATTCCAAAGTATCTAACCATGAAAACAAACGTCGATTGGTCACATTTAGTGGGTCACCACCACTTAAAATTACCTCATTGACCTCAGGATTTGCATTAATATAATTGATGATATTTTCTTTTGCATCAGCAGTCGGCATATTGGCACTATAGTCAAAATGCTGACGAAAGCAGTAACGGCAGTGAATAGCGCACGCGCCTGTAATCGTTAACAATACTCTCGACTGATATTTATGAAGCAAGCCTTTCACAGGGTTTTGAGTGTTTTCGCTTAGCGGATCTGCTACGTAGCCTGTGACATTGATTTGCTCTTGCTGGTCTGGCAACACTTGTTTAAGCAGGGGATCATTACGGTCGCCAATAGCCATTTTTGCCACAAAGCCACGCGGCACACGCAGTTCAAAATGCTTAGGTACGTAAACTTCTGCACGCATTGATTCAAGCTGTAGGTTACTCAATAGCTCATCAACAGATGTAATAGCTTCCGATAATTGCGTTTGCCAGTTTTTTTGTGTGATTAAATGGTTTATCATGACAGCCTATTACCTGTGCCCAAAATCCGATATTATACGCCCTTAGTGTCTAGCCTATCAAAGTATCCTCGTTAATCCGTAAATACTTGGCATAACAGAAAATTTTGGTACAGTCAGCCCTATGTCTTACTATTATATTTACAACCCCTAGGAGTTTCTTGTGGCAAGTTTTTCTACTAATGAATTTAAAGCTGGTCTAAAAGTGATGCTTGATGGCAACCCTTGTGCCATTCTTGAAAACGAGTTTGTCAAACCTGGTAAAGGTCAAGCCTTTAACCGTGTTAAGTTGCGCAATCTTCGTAGTGGCAAAGTACTGGAACAAACTTTCAAGTCAGGTGACAGCCTAGAAGCTGCTGATGTGATGGATACTGAAATGAACTATCTATATAACGATGGCGAGTTTTGGCATTTTATGCATCCTGAGAGCTTTGAGCAGATTCAAGCGGACAAAAACGCAATGAGTGATTCAATCAAGTGGTTAAAAGAAAACAGCAATGCTCTATGTACCATTACGTTATTTAATGGCGCTCCTCTGTCAGTCACGCCGCCTAACTTCGTTGAGTTAGAAATTGTAGAAACAGATCCTGGCGTACGCGGCGATACTTCAGGCGGTGGTGGCAAACCTGCTAAATTAGAGACAGGTGCTGTTGTACGTGTGCCATTATTCGTGCAACAAGGTGAAGTGGTACGTGTTGATACGCGTACTGGCGACTACCAAACTCGCGTGAACTAATATCGCTCTAAACATGACTGGTAGTTGATATTTACTGATATCTTTATCATCAATAAAAAAGCTTAACCACCATATAGGCGGTTAAGCTTTTTTTATATTTACCGATCATAGTTACATTAAAATGCTAATCAATGGCGCCAATACTAATATTTAGTAAGTTACTCTTCTTCCAATGATTGCTTTTGTATCAGCCAATACTGTACTAAGGCATTTAGCTGCTCTTGCTTAAAAGGTTTGGTGCAATAATCCTGCATACCAACTTTCAGATATTTCTCACGCTCGCCGTCCATTGCATTGGCAGTCAAGGCAATAATGGGCGGCAATACTTGAGGATCATATAATTCATGCAATTTAATAGTCGCCTGTACCCCATCCAAAATCGGCATGTGATGATCCATTAATATCACATCATAACGCTCAGGGAATAAAGCAAAAGCCTCAATTGCTTGCTGACCATCAGTAACATGAGTGACGGTATGACCACTGTTGGTTAGTGCTTTTTTGGCAATAATCGCATTAACAGTATCATCTTCAACCAACAAGATATGGCCAGACCGCTCATGCGTAGGTTCAATCATCGTCATATCGTTAGAGTCTTGCCATACCTCATACTTGTCTTCATCAATAGTAGTCAACGGTAATAAAACACTAAATGTCGTACCAACCCCTACTTCACTGTTTACGTGAATCTGACCACCCATCAAATCGACTAGGGACTTACAAACAGACAGTCCAAGTCCAGTACCACCATAAATACGATGGGTAAACTTATTTGCTTGGTCATAAGCATCAAATATCGCCTCTAATGACTCTTCTTTGATACCAACACCCGTATCTTTCACTTCTATACACAAAGTCATGTTCTGACCAGTTTTATCGCATTCTATTTTGCTTGCCTCTTTTTCTTTACTCGTACTCACAAATTTTTCATCGATGTTATTTGGACAGTAGCAATTGTCCATATGTTTAACATCGATACTTACTTGACCACCTTCACGCGTGAATTTAATCGCGTTATTGACCAAGTTTGCAATAATCTGTTTTAGACGTACAGGATCACCGTTTACATAAGGTGATAGCGTTTCAGTATAATTATAATCTAAGGTCAGGCCTCTTTGACGTGCCTTTATTGCAAATAAACTGACGACCTCATTACATAAGCTAGATAAATTCAATGGAATAGAATCAATCGTCATTTTTCCAGACTCAACTTTTGATAAGTCCAAAATACCATTAATGATGACCATCAAATGCTCGTTAGAAACTTTTATATTATCAACGTATTCTCGCTGTTCATTACTGAGTTGGGTATCGCCTAACATCTCTACCATACCGATAATACCGTTCATCGGTGTGCGAATTTCATGACTCATATTAGCCAAAAAGCTCGATTTCATTTCATTAGCACGCTTAGCATCACGCTGCTTATCCTGTAATTGCAAAGCATCAGCTGCCATTTTGGCAAACTCTGCCAAGATCTCTGATTGTTGTTCATTAAAACTATGATTAGGCTTGATATCCATCAAACATAATGAACCCAGTCGATAGGTTTTATTGTCTTCATATAAAATAATGGGTGCACCTGCATAAAACCGTAAATAAGGAGGCTCTATGACAAGTGGATTTTGATTAAAACGGCTATCTTCTAATGCATCTGGTACGACGAAGACATCATTTGTCAGTACCGTATAATTACAAAAAGCAATATTACGTGGTGTTTGACAGATATTACCAAACAAGCGATCGGGTACACGGCCTGTTTTTAGATACTGGGTTTTCTCATCCATAAAGCTGATCATGACAACTGGCACATCAAAAAACAGCTTGGCAAGATCAATGAGACGCTCAAATGCAGACTCCTCGTTATTGTTGAGCACATCATATTTTCTCAGTTTATGAACACGTTCTGATTCATCTGCCGTTACTGGATAGCTCTGCTGAGGTGAGTTAGATATAGACAAGGTAAACTCCATTAAATAATATCAGACACATTAGTTACGACTCGTCTGTCTTATTAATAATTGTAATGCTTCACTCACCATAATCATCGCCACCACTGACGTAACGACCACTGCTGAGCCATAACCACCGCACTGTAAACCGCCTGTTTGACAGCTTTTATCTACAATCGGTGGCTCTGTCGAATAGACACATTTGATACCAAATTTTTCTTTTAAAGCACTATTAATGCCTTTTTCGTGGCGTAACTTGTTGCGTAACTTTGCTAATAGTGGGTCTTGATAACAGTCACGCAAATCACTTACTCTAATCTGACTTGGATCTATCTTACCACCTGCACCACCCGCACAGACCAACTTTAGTTTATTAAAACGACAGTGTAAAGCGATTGCTAGTTTCGCATTCATATCGTCTACGCAATCTAAAATAACAATCGGTTTCCCCTGAGCATTGGCAGATTTAACTGCTTCACGACTTGGTAAGAGTGTAGCGACATTATCTACTGTCAAAAAGTCATCGATTAAATTTAAGGTTACTGTGGGATTAATCTCTCTAATACGAGTTGCCATTGCTTCAATTTTACTTTGTCCAAACGTGCTGTCTAGTGCAGGCAGTTGGCGATTGACATTAGACGCAACCAATACATCCAAATCAATCAGCGTAATCGTTCCCACTGCTGTCCGAGCCAGCGCCTCTGCTGCCCAAGAGCCCACTCCTCCTACACCAATAATGTAGACATGAGCTGCCGAAAAAGTATCAACCGCTGAGGTACCATAGAGTGTCCGTGTACCTTGAAAACGACGATCGTACTGCTCATCTTGTTGGCTCGATTCGTCTTGTGCAAGACTGTCTTCGACGGATTCTGGTTGTTCAAATTGTCGCGTGTCACTCATAACAGATCAAATTCTCTTTTCAAATATTTTGGTTGTCATTTATTTGGCTAGTACTTTTTAGCGTCTAATTACAACGATGCTTTTCTTATAAATAGTATAGTTACGTTGAATAAGCCCAGTCTACTTTCAGAGCATCACAGCTATTTTGCCATAACTGCTTAGCAAGTTTATCATGTGGTATTTCTAATAGCTCACTCAAGCTTGCCAATACCCATGGGAGATTGGCTGGTACATTCCTATTATGTGAATCAGTATTATCCGTTGTCTGACACATAATAGGTGTCATATCTGGACAATCCGTTTCAATGACCAAGCATTCGATGCCATGACTCTCAACTGCTACTTGAATAGCACGGCGCAGTTTTTTGGCATTCGGATTGGTTATCTGACCAGTAATACCGAGCTTAAACCCCAATTTTACAAAAGCCTTCGCCTCTTGTTCGCCACCACTAAAGCTATGGGCAATACCACCTAATTTATGCGCATCGTATTTATGCGCTTTTAATATTGCGAGCGCTTCAGCATGCGCTTTACGAATATGCAGCATTACTGGAAGTCGATGGGCCACTGCTATATCCAACTGCGCCGCAAAGAACCTTTTTTGTTTAACAAATACATCAGGCTGCTTCATTGCATCGGTAAAGGTGTCTAATCCAATCTCACCAATAGCTAATGGACGACGCTCTATCACCATTTGCTCAAGTTGTATCAAATGATCGTAAGTATGCTGCTCAATATAAAATGGGTGTAAGCCAAGTGCGATATGGGCTGTAACATTGCATTTATCTTGGTTGTTTGCCTTGGTCGCAGACGATTGCGACAGTTCATTGATGGAGTCTTGAGTATCGTACATTCGATCAAAATAATGGTATAAATAACCTACTAGCACTAAGTGACAGACACCTTGACTATAAGCCTGCTCTACCTGCTGCCTTCGGTCAGTATCGAATACAGGAGCGTCAAAATGTGTATGCGTATCTATAAGAGGATAGATATTTTTTAAAGCTTCTCTAGCGTATATTCTCTCAGCCATAGTCGCTGATTCGTTGCCACACATCAATAAACTCCAAAACTGACTTTTCAGAACATAGAATTGAGTAATAAACACTGAACAATTTTTTCTATATTAGTATTTTTAT
>NZ_PJAT01000146.1 GCF_002836715.1 Psychrobacter sp. 4Dc | reverse complement strand
ATTGTCTCTATTTATACTTGAGGGTAGTCTGCATTGTGTTTTTCACGCAATTTTTGACGCAGTACTTTACCGACATTACTCTTTGGTAGGTCACTCACAAACTCAATGTGACGTGGACACTTATAACCCGTTAGATTGTCTAACGCAAAATCTGTAATCACTTCTTTGGTAACATTATTGTCTTCAGGTACTACGTATATTTTGACCGCTTCACCTTGACGACTATCAGGAATACCAATGACCGCACAGTCAAGAATACCATCACAATCAAGCATCACGGACTCAATTTCGTTTGGAAATACATTGAAGCCTGAAACCAAGATCATGTCTTTTTTGCGATCTAGCAGTTTAATATAACCCTTGTCATCCATGCTGACGATATCACCAGTGCGGAAATAACCATCACTAGTAAAATCAGCACTACTGTCTCTATTCAGATATCCAGAGGTTACGTTAGGGCCTTTAATACATAACTCGCCCCCTTCGTTTAAACCTACATGCTTGCCGTCTTCATCGATAATAATGACATCGACACCAGGGGCTGGTACACCGATAGTACCGTTAAACTCACGATTGGTAATAACGTTGGCGGTGCCGACTGCAACGCCTTCTGTCATACCCCAACCTTCGATCATCGCGCAGCCCGTCACTTCTAACCATCGATTCGCAGTTTGCTCAGTAGCCGCCATACCACCAGCTTGTGAGATACGTAAAGAGCTAAAGTCCAAATCTTTAAAGTTAGGATTATCGAGCAATCCTTTAAAGAGGGTATTAACCGCAGGGAAAATATGGAACGGTTGTTTTGATAAGGTTTTAACAAATCCAGGAATATCGCGTGGATTAGGGACTAGTATAAAGGTATAGCCTGAACGCATACCAAGTAGGCTAAGCATGAATGCGAATATATGATACAGCGGCAGCGCCATCACCATATTGATATACACTTCGTTAATTTCTGATGTGATAGGGCGAGTCCATGCCTCGGATTGCATCGCTGCTGCTACGATATTACGCTGTGACAAAATAGCGCCTTTCGAAAGACCTGTGGTACCGCCTGTATATTGTAAAAATGCTTTTTGATCCAAAGACATTTTTGGTTGCTGAAAAGGTAGGTTTTTGCCTTTTTTCAATACTTCAGGAAACTTAGTGACATGGTACTTAGGATCGTTAAGGTTGTATTTGGGTACTAAGCGTTTGACCTGACGAATAATTGTATTGACCAAAATACCTTTCAAACCCATCATATCGCCCATCTTCGATAGGATGACACGTTTGATAGCCGTTTCTTCAATAACTTGCTCAAGCGCTTGGGCAAAGTTATCAACCACAAAGATTGCCTGGGCACCTGAGTCGTTAAGCTGATGGCGTAATTCTCGGCCAGTATATAGTGGGTTAACAGGGGTACAAACGTAGCCTGCACGCAATATCCCAATCATGGTTGGTAGATACTGTGGAACGTTT
This sequence comes from Psychrobacter sp. 4Dc, assembly GCF_002836715.1. Lineage (GTDB taxonomy): Bacteria > Pseudomonadota > Gammaproteobacteria > Pseudomonadales > Moraxellaceae > Psychrobacter. The sequence goes on along the minus strand of NZ_PJAT01000146.1, from coordinate 24,371 downwards.
GGCATCATCAGAGCGACGACACTGCCTTTTGGCAAGCCTTGGTTCTGTAGCCAAGCGGCGACTGCCATCGAAGCATTATCAATATCACCATAAGTATGAGTCACTCCCATACAAATGCTCATCGGATGTCCACGGAAGCGATCGAAGCATTCTTCGTACAGCTCCATGATGCTGCTATATCTATCGGGATTAATGGTTTTTGGCACACCGGCTGGATATTGAGAAAGCCAAGGTTTGTTCGATATCATAGTTAGCATCCTTGCGATTTGATATAGGCTAAAGTATTTTAAGAAGGTAGTTGTCAATCTATCAATAGTACAAACCACCACTTATTTAGGTGGTATATACCATATTCAATAGCATCCCTGTCTATTGATTAATAGCTAGTCTTTTTGCTGCTGTAGCAGTATTTTATTCAATAAATATTTAAACAAAGCGTTAAATAGAACAAATAAATAGAAAGTTTAGTAATAAAAATAATGCTAGTTCTAAAACTATTTATCTGCTGCTTACCAATAAAGTATCAAAAAAACGATACATTTGAGCAATACATTAGCATGAATTTAGTCTAAAACAATAACAGTAAGCGATACTGAGCAGTACATATATTAACTTATAAGAATATATTAACTTTGTGAGCTGACTAAAGAAGGAACATATAACTAATATTGGTGAGCTGACAAAACACAAAAGAGTGTAGATGCCAAAATTATTGCGGTAAAATGAATTGATCTTTTTTGTTAAAGAAACGTCGATAGATGAGTAATGCACTGATAGTGCAGCCAAGCGTGCTGCTGACACATATCAGGAACATAGTGACTATTTGATAGCGTACGGCTTGAGTAGGATCGGCGCCCGCTAGAATTTGACCCGTCATCATGCCTGGCAAGCTAACAATACCGACGACTAGCATAGAGTTTAAAGTGGGAGTCATGCCATTAGTGATAGCTGCTTTTATCTGCTCATGGACGGCTTCGAATGGCTTAGCAGATAGACTGAGCATCATCTCGATACGTCCAGATTGCTCATGGAAGGATTCGATCAATTGATTGCTCGTCAACGAAATGGCAGTCAGGGAGTTTCCTAGTATCAGACCCAATATAGGAATAATGAATTGTGGTGTATACCAAGGCTGCACATTCAAAATCGCTATAATCGCAATCGCCGTTACTAATATTGCTGAGATACCGACTGCCAATAACGTATCTGTTAATAACCCTTTATAGCTGCGTTTAACGCGATTTTTGGCGGCACTTCCTGCAATTAAAGTCATGACTGTTAATATGATTAGCACTTCATACCATTGTTCACGTGCAAAAATCCACGCCAGTATTAGCCCAATAAAGCTCAGCTGTATGATCGTACGAAGTGCCGCTATTAAAAGGGTCTTGCTTAGCTTTAAACGTAACCGCCAAGAGATGAGTAATACGATAATAATTAAACTGCTAGCAAGAGCGATATCACTATAAGTGAGAAAAATTTGCATATCATTCGTACCACTCATATGAGCTTATTTAGGAAGTAATTATGGTAATAATACAAGGTGAGGGCTAAGGTTATTAACGTGATAAATTGTCTGAGCAACTAAGCGACGACTTAATTATTTAATTAAATATTCTTGAATAAAAGTTCTTCAAGAGTCTGCGGTGAGTACACCTGCTTGCATATGCCAGTGTCTATTTGCCAAAGGCATGATATCTTTTGTATCGTGAGTCACCCATAGGAGTGTGCGCTGTGCATCTGCGTGCAACCAGCTGATAAGTAAGTTGACTAGCTGTGCTGAAGTGTCCATGTCTAAAGCAGCAGTTGGTTCATCTAGCAATAGAACTTGTGGACTGAGTTGCAATAGACGCAATGTATTGACCAGTTGGCGCTCGCCACCAGATAAGTGCTTGGCGTCTTGTTGCAAAAAATATGCACTTCTATCTAAGTGTTCAAGCTGAGCAACATGCCAGTCTCTATCAAAAGTCTGCGATTGATGAGCATGCAATTGATAAGGCATTTGTAAGTTTTCAAGGACACTGCCGTCTAGCAACTGTGGATGCTGAGCGAGTAGGGCAATTTGCTGGCGCCACAGTACAGGTGCAGTTTTGTGAATATCATAGTAATCACTACTCAACTTGCCATCATTGCGCAAACGAACAGTACCGTTGCTCATGGGAAGTAACCCTGCCAATACTCGCAATAGTACTGATTTACCGCTACCAGACGCTCCTGTCAAAACAGTGACCTGCCCTGACAATAGCGTACCGCTCGCACCACTTATTAGCATTCGATCAGGAGTTGACGGCTCTTTATCCAGTGAAGTGTTTGCGGTTAGCTTGCTTGTCCACTTTTGATAAATGCTAGACGGCATAGAAGGTTTTTTCAGTGCTTCTTTGCTATCTTTAATGCTATGAGTACGTATCGTTCGTTGGCTATGTACCCATAGATTATCAAATTCAAGCAACACTCTATCCGTATCTATGCTCATAGCGTTCTACTGCTGACCATTCACTTGCTCGTCGATAGCTTGTTCGATCGTAACGCGCAGTTTTTTTGGTACACGAATAGGCCGCATTGGTGGGGTTGTCGCTGAAGTATCTGGTTTATCGCTGCCTATCTCGTCATTACTCATTGGCTCTGGTTTGACGAGGTTTTGTACGCAGGCAATGACAATTTTGGTACTGCTTAGTAGCTGGCTATCATCTGTTTCGTTAGTACTATGATTTGGTAGATTGCGATAGATACTTTGATAAAATATGATGCTGGCAGGTTTTAGCTCCACTTTATCAATACGTACGCTAATTACCTCATCTAATAGAATGGCTCTTTTGTATTGCAAGTCCGCCTGACTCACGACAAAATGCTGTACTTCACCACTGTCAGTCTGCAAAAAATACCCATTTAAGCCAAGCTCAGTAAACCAGTCGCGTCGGCAGTTTTCAAAAAACACCAAGTGATTGGCGTGATAGACTATACCGCCAGCATCAGTATGGTTAATATAAACGTTATAATCTTTAGCAAATAATGGTTTGGTCTTATCATTCATGGTTGGTGTCGTATTTTTTTGCTTCATTGTTGTCATAGTGATGCTCGATATTTTTAATAAGTATTGTTGAATAAAAGTGTTTCAGATAGACCAATAATAGATAGTGCTTATAATAGAGTTACTCTAGCTCAAGATTTCAGGCCATGCAACCGCTAGAACCGCTTACATTTGTTATCATAGTCGTTTATATTTCACCTATTTATAGAGCGCTATATTCTAACCAATCAGTATAGGACAGTTTATGACCCGTTTTGTCAGTTTTAACATCAATGGTATCCGTGCACGTCAGCATCAGCTCGAGGCAGTGCGCGAGGTAATCGATCCTGATGTCATGGGCCTACAAGAAACCAAGGTTCATGATGATCAATTTCCGCTTAGCGATATTGAAGGTCTGGGCTACCACGTCGAGTACTTTGGACAAAAAGGGCATTACGGCGTTGCACTATTATCTAAAGCTGCACCTGTATTCGTACAAAAAGGCTTCCCTGGCGAAGATGAAGAAGCCCAAAAGCGCTTTATCCATGCACGTTATGAGTTTGAAGGTCGTGAAGTGGATGTGCTCAATGGTTACTTCCCGCAAGGAGAGAGCCAAGATCACCCAACCAAATTTCCTATGAAGCGCGCTTATTATGCCAATTTGATGGCTTATATTGATACGCTAAAAGCGGAAGGTCGTTCGATTATCGTCATGGGTGATATGAATATTGCACCAGAAGATATCGATATTGGTATTGGTGAAGTTAATGCCAAGCGTTGGTTGAAAAACAGAAAAACCTCATTTCTGCCAGAAGAGCGTGAATGGTATTCAGCATTGATGTCACGTGAGCTGACAGATACTTACCGTCTGCATTATCCAGAGAGCACCGAGTTATATAGTTGGTTTGATTATCGCAGTCGCGGCTTCAATGATGAACCTAAGCGCGGGTTACGTATTGATCATATCCTATGTACCTCAGACTTAATCGATAAATGTATTGATGCTGGTATCAGTTATGAGCTACGTGCTATGGAAAAACCCTCTGACCATGCACCGATTTGGTCAGCATTTGATCTAAAGAAACCGTAATACTTATATACCGTGATACTTATATGTAGTCAATCTCATGTCAATTAGAGACGGCGCTCAGCTTGTTCAGTCTGCTGGTTATAATACTGGAGTTAGCTCTCCTTATATCTAAACTGTCTTAAACTGACTATATATTTATCACTTCGTATTCCGTAAATAACGATAAAAATTGAAAAATAAGGATTTTATTATGGCTGTTGGAAATGTATCAGTACCTGACGTTATCTATCCTATCGACGGCATCAAGCTCAGTGCCACAGCGGCAGGCGTTCGCTACAAAGACCGCGATGATCTAGTAGTCATCGAAATATCGGATAAGGCCACTACTGCAGTTGTAACCACTAAAAACACCTTTTGTGCCGCGCCAGTGCGAGTATTGCGTGAGCACTTTGCTAAAGTTAGCCCACGCTATTTAGTCACTAATACTGGTAACGCAAATGCAGGTACGGGCGCTGATGGAAAGCGCCGAGCCATTGATATCTGTACAGCATTGGCTGAAAAGGCTGGTGTAGATAGCAATACGATATTGCCATTCTCTACTGGTGTGATTGGTGAACCGTTAAATAGTGATGCGGTCATCGCAGGTCTGGATAATGCATTGGCTAATCTAGCGCCTGATAGCTGGCTAGTTGCTGCTAATGGCATTCGCACGACAGATACTATTCCTAAATTATCCAGCCAAAAAATTGATGTAGCAGGTACTAGCTATCATGTCACTGGTATGTCTAAAGGCTCAGGAATGATACGCCCAAATATGGCGACCATGCTAGGCTATGTGGCGACAGATGCCAATATCACCGCTGACTTACTGCAAGAAATGCTAAGCGCTATCAATGAGCAGTCTTTCAACCGAATTACTGTCGATGGCGATACCTCAACCAATGACTGTTGTGTGTTGATTGCAACAGGTGCTGCTAGCTCAGAGGTGATTGATAGTCCAGAGCATCCACATTATCAGCCTGTATTCGATGCATTGGCTGATGTGTTCGTCCGTCTGGCACAACTGATTGTGCGTGATGGCGAAGGCGCTACTAAATTCATGACGGTCAAGGTGACTGGTGGTCAAACCACGCAAGAATGCTGCGATGTGGCTTATGCAGTCGCACATTCACCCTTAGTAAAAACGGCATTCTTTGCCAGTGATGCTAACTGGGGACGCATATTAGCAGCAGTGGGCTATGCCGGTATCGAAGATCTAGACACAGAGCAAGTCGATGTGTATCTAGACGAGGTAATGATTTGCCAAAATGGCGGGGTTGCACCTGACTATACAGAAGAGGCGGGCAAAACAGTCATGAGTCGACCTGAGATTACCATTCATGTTGACCTTGCACGTGGCGATGCCAGTGATACCGTATATACCTGCGATTTATCATACGATTACGTCAAAATAAACGCTGATTATCGTAGCTGATCATTCTTAAAAAACAGAATTTGCATAGTTGTATAAGAGCCAGAACAATATTTGTTTTGGCTTTTTAATGTCAAACTTCTGCTCAGTAGCAAATAACTCTGCTATTCAATACGCTTCATTAACATCAGTTGCAAAAGCTGACGTTACTTTACAAAGCAGTTATAGAGGGTAAGACGAATAGCGGCCTATACTGGTTTCAGTAAAAAGCAAATGACCTTGTTAGCTTGTAGCAAAGCAAGATAAGGTGTTCAAAACAATAAGTTTATCTAAGTAACAATGAATTACTAGCTAAATCAATAAATAAGCCAGTAACTAAGCTATCAATAAAGAATCAATAACAATTATCTGAGGATTGAATAATGAAGAAATTAGCACTTGCAGCATTGATGACGACTTTTGCCCTTTCTGGTTGCTCTACGATGAGTATGGATGATGAGCGCACGATGGTTGTTGAAGGACAACCTATGAATGTAAAAGTAGTAAACATCCCAAGTTTTGAAGTAGAAATCGCACCGCGTAAAGCAGTATGCGACTTGACTGCTACTGATGGTAGCATGGTTGAATCACAGTGCTTACAGTATCGTCAAACTTATCAGAAAAACTACACCACGCTAAATGGTAATATTCAAGGCTTTACCTATGAGCCGAATTATCGTTATATCCTAGATGTACGCCAAGAAGCAGTAACAGCAGAAGGCTCAAACGTAGTGCAGCCAGTATGGATTCTAAACGAAGTGGTATCAAAAACTGCTGAATAATATTGATAGCAATATATAGACGATAAAGCAGTTATACATGACAAAAAGGCCTCTAATTCGTTAGAGGCCTTTTTACGTGTTTATTGTTAGTAAATTATTTCTCGAGAAGTCGGATTAGCATTGACTGTAGTTGACGCTAACACCGCGCGTTGCTGTAGGGATTCTATTATCAGCATAAACCGCCAGACCGCCTCGTGCCGTCTCTTTATATTTATCAGACATATCGGCACCTGTTTGCTTCATCGTCTCTATCGCTTTGTCTAAAGAGACGAAGTGCTGACCATTACCTCTACAGGCTAGGCGCGCCGCATTAATTGCCTTGACTGCGCCCATCGCATTACGCTCGATACAAGGCACTTGTACCAAGCCGCCAATAGGATCACAAGTAAGGCCTAGATTATGCTCAATACCAATCTCTGCCGCATTTAAACATTTGGCTGGCGTGCCATTCATGATTTCTGCCAGTGCAGAGCCTGCCATTGCACACGCAGAACCAACTTCACCTTGGCAACCGACTTCAGCACCAGAGATTGAAGCATTTTGCTTGATAAGGCTACCGATAGCAGTGGCGTTTAGCAAAAATTTACGAACACCATTTTGGCTGTAGTTGGGCAAAAAATCACGATAGTAATGCAGTACGGCAGGAATGATACCTGCTGCGCCATTGGTTGGAGCCGTGACTACTTTACCGCCATTGGCATTTTCTTCATTGACGGCGAGCGCGTACAAATCGACCCAGTCCATAGCGGCTAACTTATCAGTCTTGGTGATAGGTTGGTCTTTTTCAGCGCACAGCTGTGTATGCAAATCTTGAGCACGGCGTTTTACATCTAATCCACCCGGCAAGATACCGCCATTTTCACAGCCTTGTTTGACGCAGTCTTGCATCACTTCCCAAATGCTATCTAGATAAGCAAAGACTTCTTCTTTAGTATGGAAGTGACATTCGTTTGCCAGTACCAATTCGCTGATGTTCAAATCATGCTCACGACATTGCTCTAGTAGCTCTGCTGCGTTATTGAACGGGTAGGGAACTCTATCGATGGTCGGACTGGCATGATCTTCGTCTGGGTTAGTTGCATCTTCTTTATTGATGACAAAACCGCCACCGACTGAATAGTACGTTTGCTGATAGCGAACGCCTTCATTTGAAATAGCGCGTAGCGTCAATGCATTAGGGTGATAAGGCAGCACAGTATCGTCATACCAGTAGATGTCTTGCTCTGTATCAAAAGCAATTGTATGCGTGCCTGATACATTGAGAATTTTGTCAGAGAAGATAGGAGATAGGTAGCTACTGGTCATACGTGTGTCTATCGTGCTAGGCGTGTGTCCAAGCAGTCCTAACAAGATAGCGGTATCTGTTGCATGGCCTTTTCCAGTCGCCGCCAAAGAGCCATACAGTTCAATCTCAATGGTCTTAACCGCAGTCAGTTCCATCTGCTCAGTTAGCGAGGTCAAAAATAAGTTTGCAGCGACCATCGGTCCGACTGTATGCGAACTGGATGGGCCGATGCCGATTTTAAATAAATCAAAAACACTGATCATAATAAGTCACCAAAAGTTTTAAGCGCTTTAGCCTATTTTATCTATGGCATTGGGCGCTTTTGTGAAAAATATAATAGACAGCCGTCGCTCCTAGTCACCATTGATAGGTGGGCGCGAGACACTATTTATGAAGGTTATAAGGTAAATGAGCACTGAGGGCAGTTGAATAATAACTTTTATTTATTTTGAAACTCCGTTATCATGCTCGCAGTCAACAACTATGTAACATCCTGTAAGTTGGTTATCATCGTAAAATAAGACGGATTAAAAAAGACTAAATTTTTCAGTCAAACATATCCGTATTCATACATCTAGCAAGATATGGCTATCATACCAAATAATACTTTTGGTTTGTCATATTACAACATAAATGCATGAATTGGGATGACATATTATAGATAGGAAGACTTAACGTTCTGCTATTTATACAAGCCCTTAGAGATATGTCCATTTATTAATATTCTTATTTTATCAGTTATTCTAGCCTATTACTTTAGCTTAGCTCACATAGGACAAGCGCGCATGCCATCTCAAAAAGACCCTTCATCAGCGTCAGACAATAGCGCTCAAGATCTATCGACTCAAAATGCCTTGGAGTCTGCAGGCATTGATTCAGCCGCTATCAATTACCCGCACAATCCAGACTTCGAAAATGGCCGTTGGTTTCCGACATGGCGTCCTTATAAGGGCGATTTGGATCGTGATCCAGTCGGTATCAACGACTATTTACCTCCATCAAAAAGCGTATTGCTCGGCATACAGCATACGTTTGCCATGTTTGGTGCAACTGTGCTGGCGCCTTTATTGATGGGGTTTGATCCTAACTTAGCTATCTTGATGTCTGGTATCTGTACGGTAATGTTCTTTATGATTACCGGTGGGCGCATGCCGAGCTACTTGGGATCAAGCTTTGCTTTTATTGGTCCAGTCATCGCGGTGACCGCTTATGCAGGCGCAGGGTTCAATGACAATCTAAATGTTGCGCTAGGCGGTATTATGGCCTGCGGTATTATTTATGCATTGATTGGTCTGCTAGTGATGAAGACAGGTACAGGTTGGATTGAGCGTTTGATGCCGCCTATCGTGACAGGTGCGATTGTCATGATTATCGGTCTTAACTTGGCGCCAGTGACCATTCAAGGCGTGTCTGCCAATCAGTTTGATGCTTGGATGGCTACCTTGACCGTATTGCTCATTAGTGGTGTTGCAGTATTTACTCGCGGTATGTTGCGTCGTCTGTTGCTACTCGTCGGTCTGGTTCTGTCGTACGTTGCTTATTTCGTCATGACCAATATTTTAGGCTTTGGTACTGCGATTGATTTTAGTACGGTAGCCGCCGCTTCATGGTTTGGACTACCAAGCATTCATACGCCGCGCTTTGAGATGAGCGCTATTATCCTAATTGCACCTGTGGCCTTTATTTTGGTGGCTGAAAATCTAGGGCACTTTAAGGCAGTAGAGGGCATGACCAAGGCTCGTGTAACTCCTTATATGGGCCGAGCATTTTTGGCGGACGGTTTAGCCACGACCTTTTCAGCAGGATTTGGTGGTACAGGTGTTACTACTTACGCTGAAAACATCGGTGTCATGGCGGTTACCAAAGTGTATAGCACGACGATATTTGTCGTAGCAGGTTTGGTTGCTATCATATTGGGACTGTCACCAAAGTTTGGTGCGATCATTCAGACCATCCCAGCGGCTCTATTGGGCGGTGCTTCTATTGTTGTCTTCGGCCTTATCACGGTTGCTGGGATAAAAATCTGGATCGATAGCCATATTGATTTTAGTAAAAACAGCAATCTGATTATTGCAGCAGTAACGGTCATTATGGGTACTGGTAATTTTAGCTTGCATTTGGGTGGCTTTGATTTAGGCGGTATCGGTACTGCTACTTTAGCCGCTATTGTGTTGAATGCCTTGTTTAACCAAAGCTCTGAAGCGAAATAAGTAATACTGATGAGAGTGAAGTTTGCGCCTATCAAATAAAGATGGTCAAAGCATATCTCATCTAACAAAAAGCGCCCATGCTATCGATAGCATGGGCGCTTTTTGTATGGCAATATTGAGCAACAGTAGTAGCGAACAGCAGTATCGGAACTATTTATAATCTCGCTTATAAAATCTTGAAAAAAATCGATAGCGGCGAAGTGCACGTGGTTTTGGTTTCAATGAGCCTAAGTAAATAGCAAACATCGTTAATAGTGCGCCACGCCACTGTAAAGTATTAATCGGCTTGTCCAGCCAGCTATAGTCAATGACAAGGGCTGCAATAGGCTCAGTCAACAATAGCAGTCCAGTCAGTGCCAACGAAAGCTTAGGAATAGAGTAGGCAATCAACCCCCATGCCAAGCACTGCATTACCGTACCATAGATAAGCACCCAGCCAATCTCAGACCATGTATTGGGTAGGATATTACCTGTATCAAATACAAACATCGGTACAATCATGGCTAAGACGCCGCCAATACTAATCAGCTGCATTAGCATAAATATAGGCGTCGGTTCAGTGTCATGCGTTTTACGGATAAAGGTCATTGATGCCGCTAGCATGGCACCCGATACAATACCAGTGACAAAACCCCAAGTCGCAGCAGTGTTGTGTGCGAATTCAGGGCTACCTATCATCGCCACGCCTATCATGGCTAAGAACAAACTAATAAGCTGCACGATAGACTGACGCTCATTGAAATACATAAACCCAATCGCAGCCAAGAAAAATATTTGCAAACTATTAAGCAGCGTCGAAATACCAGGCCCAACCGCATAAATACTCTCATGCCAAAGCGCCAAATCTAATCCCAAAAACGCCCCTGATAATAATGCATAAAAAATAGCCCGTCTTGATTTGGGCATACGTTGGCCCATTAGCTTAGCCAATACCGCAAATACAATACCAGAAACAGCCAATCGCCAAAACGACATGGCCCAACCACCAATATCGACGTGAGCGACAATTAAGCTGCCCAATCCAAAAATGATACAACCAATGACTAAGCCAATAGGTGCAGATCGCGTTGAAGCAATAGCCATAATTTGTCCTTATAACAGTATTTGAATAACAGCATTCTTATTATCATTACATCATGTCAGAACTTATGTTGACATAAAGCCATATTGTCGTGGTTTTAAGTGCAAAATGAAATGGCAAAACCATAATTTATTACGGTGAATACAAATACTCTGGCTGTAAGGAAAATTATTGGGCATGTTGGACGCAAATAAATAATCAAAGTGTTTGATATGGCTGTGTTTTTCGCAATAGATTTATGACAGTTGGGTAATAGTACTTATATCAAAATATTTGTATCAGGGTGACGATTCGTAGGAGTATGAAAGCGCATGATGTATACAAGTGATATTTTTGTAGAGATGGTTTGTAGGGATAATATGTGTGTAGCACTTCAAGCGATATTAATGCTGCAACACATGTATAGTAGATTGACGATATAATGTATTTAACGTCTGATTGGTTATACCAAACAATCTATATTATTTGTCTAGGTTTATTTATGCTTCAACGATTGCTATCAAAAAAACAGCCACATACATTGTCTGGCTTACTACCAAAAATATCGCAATACAGTGTCGTCGTGACGATGCTATCTAGCGCATTGTGTTTGATGCCTAGCGCACATGCCGCCAGCTGTAAAATCCCAAAAAGTTATTACAAAAACGTCTCCTGCACGGCTAGTAGCAGTTACTTTTTAGCGATAAAAGACTTTGGTGCGCCAGTGGCGTTAATCGATAAAAAAGGCAAACGAGTCGTTGATTTGTCACGTTATCAAAAAGTCGATGCCGATAAACTGTCAGGCGGTCTGTTGCCTGTACTGCGCAACAGTCGCGTCGGTTATCTCAATATGCAGGGCCGCGAAGTCGTGCCTGCCATGTACGATATATTGACAGAGAGTCAAGGATGGGCGCGGCCTGTATCGGATGGGCGTATCGTGGTAAAAAAAGAGGGTAACTATGGTGTGATTAACACAGCCAATAGTACCGTTGTCTCATTTTCTGCAGCGATTGATGATATTGACAATTATCGTAATGGAGTGGCGCGTGTACGCAAAGGCCGTGCAACCAGTTGGGTAGATAAAAACGGTAATGCAGCGAATGATCCAAATGCCCAGAATGACACTCAGGCAGTGAACAAACCTACTTCTTCTAACGAAAAACCTAGCGCAGCATCACAGTCTGTACCAGCGCGTTTTACGACGCTTCAATCGCGTCAGCAAGATGGTAAATGGGGTTTCGTCGATGATAATAATGTCACGATGATTACGTACTCATTTGACGAAGTGCGTCCGTTCTCTGAGGAGTATGCTGGTGTGCGTATCGGTGAAGAGTGGGGCTTTGTCAATCTAGGCGGTGAGCTAGTGATTCCTTTTCGCTTTGCTAATAATGGTGTGAACGCTAACGATAGCTATCAGGGCAAACCTTCCTTTGTATTTACCGGTGGTAAGGCGTGGATTGGTAACCTAAAGAACGGAAATAAAATGTGTATTGATAAAGAAGGCGCTGGTGTTGCTTGTGATTGATGCAATTGCTAGGGCGTGCCCTCATTTTAAAAATGGTGATAAAAATGAGATAAATCGCGGTCAAACAAGGAAAATAGCTGGTTAATATCGGGATATTAACCAGCTATTTGACACCATTTGGCAAGATTTAGCCATTTTTAACCCATTTAGATAGCTATCGATTGAATTGAGGACACGCCCTAGGATTAAATAGGCAATAAAAAAGAGTGTAAAATCCGTGATTTTTTGCTAGGTTTTACGCTCTTTTTTCGACATTGATGTTTTTAAAGCTATTTGCTCGATAAATGATTACTGATTAAGTCAACCATATAAGGCTGATAATACTCTGGAATATCGTGTGCCATACCTTCGATGAGATGGAACGTAGCATTAGGGATAGTCTTGGCAACGACTCGGCCCTGCGAGGCAGGTAGGAGTCCATCAGCGCTACCATGTAATACAATCGTTGGTGCTTTGACTTGCTTACTAAACCGACTGATGGAGCCTGATGCCAAGATAGCATTGAGCTGCTGCACCGTACCAAGCGGGTGAAAATTGCGCTGATAGCGAATCTTGGCGATTTCACGCACCATACGCACATTCACATGACCTGGTGTACCAACGGTCTTCATAAACCAAACGCTATGACGCACGATATCACGCTCAGAATGGCTCTCTGGACGATTGATAAGGGTGTATAGCTGTTTGGGCTTTGGCGGCTTCAAAAACGCACGATTGGTCGTGGTAAACATAAGTGCCATTCGTTGTACTAAGCTCGGATAACGGGCTGCCACGATTTGTGCAATCATACCGCCCATCGAAGCCCCAAGCAGGTGGGTCTTACCAAGCTTGAGTGCTTTAATTAGACGTGCAGTGTCTTCAGCCATGTCCGTCAAGTTATAAGCAACCTGCGTGCTTTTGTTAGACAGCCCTGTCTGTAGACGAACCATCATTTTAAGCTGGCTAATACGCGGCAAACCTTCTATCTGCACTTTAGAAGACAAGCCGATATCACGATTATCAAAACGAATCACAAAAAAACCAGCATCGATAAAGCGCTTAATAAAATTGTCTGGCCAAAATATCATTTGTGAGCCTAGCCCCATGATCATCAGCAGCGGCGGATTATTAGGGTTACCACCAGCTTCGACACACAACTCAATACCATCACCGATATCGATCATCGCTTGCTGAAGATGCTTACTCAAGTCAGAGTCGCGCCATTGGTGCTCCCCAAACTTGCGCCACTCAGGAGTAGGGTAGTTATTCAGATGATCTTCTAGATTATTATCTAGCGTTTCAGGCAATTTGGCACTATTGATGTCATTTGATTTTGTCATGAAGTGTCCTAATTAGAGGGTCATCTACTACAGTTCAAGCATCTCAAAATCAAGCTTGCCGACACCGCACTCAGGGCAAGTCCAGTCATCAGGGATGTCTTCCCACTTAGTACCAGGTGCGATACCTTCTTCTGGGCAGCCAAGCGCCTCATCATATATCCAGCCGCAGACAATACATTCATAACGTTTCATAAATAGTCCTATCGATCATTACCAGTATTACAGTTACAGCGTGCTATAAACGCTCATTTTTAATATTACAGCTATTATATTAGACTGCAAAAACGCACGTAGTTTAGCATATAACCGCAATTTTCATAGTTAAGTTTACACTTGTATATTGAGATGAATTTTCTTTTATCAAGTCAATCACATACGTTACCTTTTTAGCGCTTAATAACAAGACTGGACGCCAGCCCGCCATACAAAAACCAATTATGTTATAATAAGCGCCGCTAAATTCACAGTAATGCTTAGCATCAATCGCTGATATATCATCCAGTTGTTGTCTTATCTAAACTATCTAAACTAGCTAAACCATCTAAATACATAAGCTAAGGGTCATCATGAGTACCAATGCCGCCGCCACATCCGCCACCAACAATGAGACGTCTCATGTGCTCAATACTGACCATCCGTTTTGGCAGATTATTCGCACAGTACCAGACTTTCCAAAAGCTGGCATTGATTTTTATGATATTACCCCGTTACTGCGCAGTCATATTGACGCTGTCATTGACGCGCTACTTGCCGCTTTGCCAGAAGGGCTTATGGACGAGGTAGACTGTCTAGGCGCAGTAGAAGCGCGCGGCTTTGTATTTGCCAGTATGCTAGCAGGTCGTCTGGGCAAAGGCATGATCTTGCTACGTAAACCAGGTAAGCTGCCGCCACCGGTTGCCAACAAAGCCTATGCACTGGAATATGGTAAAGACACGCTTGAGATGCAAAACAATCTACCGCCTGAGCGCGTACTATTGGTCGATGACATCTTGGCAACTGGTGGTACGTTGACCACTGCTTACGAGCTATGTCAATCAGCTGACCATACTGTGGTCGGTGCGTTAGTGTTATTGGACTTGGTCGACTTGCATGGCGAGTTCCCAGTACCTGTTTATACGGTACTAAAAGCTTAAAATGAATTACTATTCCTTTGACTATTAGACACTTCGTATTGTCGATATAGTTAAACGATTCTCCAAATAAAAAAGCGCCCTGATACTATGTCAGGGCGCTTTTTTCGATACTGTATTAATGTTTTTTAGTATTGTGTTAAGTAGGCTGTATTTATTGCTCTTCGTCTTGTTCGTAGTCTTTACAAGACTGCTCTATCACCGTACGACCGACTGTCTTTGGGGTGGTGACTTTAAAGTCTTTTGTGGTCAATATTGGTTTTTCTGACTGCCATGATTTGGTTACTTTGCCTTCAGCATCGTAGTTAACAAAGGCTCGTCTATAGTAACTGGCGTCTTTACATGAAATGAGCAGTTGTTGCTCACTATGGTCAATATTGCTTTTTTCTTCCTTCTGGTCATCGGACTTGGTATCTTTATCTTTAGGATAGGTTCTAAGGATAGATACCGTGATATTTTCGACGTCTTTTTCATCTATGATACTGATGTCAGAGCTTTCAATAGAATCCAAATCTATACTAAAAATTGATCCAGAGCTGCTCTCGGACACCTCTACCCAGTTGACTGCCTGGGCGCTGATCGCTAAAGCACTGCCTGCCAATAATATTGATAGCCGTTTCATATAAGCCTTGCTTCTTGTCGTTTGAAGTAGGTAATGATAGCCAACTTACTATTAGTAGGCAAATATCTTTTGTGCCAGCCCAGTATCCGTCGTGCTCTGTCGCGTGACTATTATTGTCCGCGAATGGCTGCCAATGTCTTGGCCAGCTCGTCACGCGCCCCGATAAAGCCGTCAATTCCCTTAGGTAATAAGTCTTGCGTAACCTTGTCTTGCTGATACGCAGCACTAAACTCTTCATGCGTTAAGCTTACCTGAGTCATCGCTTTCATATCCATCGACATACTCGGAGACAGTTGGCGAGTTACCTCGGTATCCATGGCTGCCAACTCATCAATGAGGTTGGGAGCTATCGTCAACAAGTCACAACCTGCCAATGCCAAAATTTGCTCGGTAGAGCGGAAACTGGCGCCCATTACTTGCGTCTGGTAACCGTGCTGTTTGTAATACTGGTAAATGAGCTTGACTGACTGTACGCCCATGTCATCAGAAGCCGGTACGTTTTGACGGCTTTGTTGGCGTTTTTGCCAATCTAGAATACGGCCAACGAAAGGTGATATCAGGGTCACGCCAGCATCTGCACAGGCAATCGCTTGGTGTTGTCCAAATAGTAAGGTCAGGTTACAGTGAATATTTTGAGTCTCAAGATAGCGCGCCGCCTCAATACCTTGCCAAGTTGCCGCCATTTTGATCAATACTCGCTCTGAATCGACGCCTGCTTTTTGATAAGCATCCATAAAGGCCAGTGCCTTATCTATCGTCGCTTGAGTATCATAAGATAAGCGAGCGTCCACTTCAGTAGAGACTCGGCCTTCGATCAGCTCTAAAATATCGCAGCCAACCTGAATGGTCAGCGCATCGATCACGGCATCCACGTCACCATTGTGACGACTCATGGTCTCTGACAACATGCCTTGGTTGTCAGGATGAATCAGAGCCTTGGTAATAAGGCTTGGGTTGGTGGTTGCATCGATAGGTTTTAAACGGGCAATAGCGGCAAGGTCACCAGTATCAGCAACAATCGTGGTCATAGTGCGTAGCTGTTGTAATGCGCTCATCAGGTATCCTTTTTTTTATTAATCATATGATGCTCCTCTTATATATAACAGGGTAGGGAGCTGAACTGGAACTGTAACACAGTTTTGGGCAGGTGTTGCCTCATAGTTATGCTATGCGTCGCTGTTATCTGGCTCAGCTGTGCTAATATTAATAACAGTTGGTATATTTATACGCATTTACGCATGGGCACTGACCTTAGTTTTTGCTATAGTAGAGCCGGCTATGTATCAAGCTGCTGTATTTGGCAGTAAATATAGCATTAACGCCAAATGGCACTAGCAATATAGGGTGTTTTTGATAGACTGTTTTGAGGTTGATTTTGAATATAGTTTCTACTATCAGGCTCTAACTAAAAAAAACAGTCAGATTTGGCAATAGTGCTACCTAAGTAATAGCAATATAATAGTAGAGTTTAAATAATAGTAATATCTAACAGCGATAAAATCTAAAAAGGATGGGCGGTAATGAGCGAGCAGTCACCAGAGCAAACAATGGATAATCTAAATCAAACCACTACAGGCGCTAGCGATACCGCAACTGAAAAAGAGTTTTTAGACAATATTCGCCAAAATATTGACGCAGTAGACTGTGAGATCCAAACGTTAATCAATAACCGTGCAAAGCTGGCTCAGCAAGTAGCCATGGTAAAGAAAAATCATACCGCTGCTGATGACAATAGCAATCCTATCTTTTACCGCCCTGAGCGTGAAGCACAGGTGCTAAAAGCTGTCATGGAGCGTAATGCGGGTCCCATTGCTGATGAGAAAATGGCGCGTTTATTCCGTGAAATCATGTCAGTATGCTTGGATTTAGAAGCGCCGCAGCGTATTGCCTTCTTGGGCCCTGTCGGCACCTTTACGCATGCCGCTGCGCTCAAGCACTTTGGTAAAGCCGCTGATACTGTGCCAATGACAACCATTACTGATGTGTTCCGCGAAGTCGAAGCGGGGACAGCGATGTATGGCGTGGTTCCTGTCGAGAACTCTTCAGAAGGCGTAGTCAACCATACTCTAGATGGCTTCTTATCTTCTACCTTAAAGATCATAGGCGAAGTTGAATTGCCAATTCATCAAAACTTCTTGGTTGCTGAGCATACCAAGATTGATGGCTTGAGCCGTATTTATTCGCATCAGCAGTCGCTTGCTCAGTGCCGTCATTGGCTAGATGTAAACTTCCCTAATGTTGAACGCGTTGCTGTATCAAGCAACGGTGAAGCCGCTCGCCGCCTTAAAAACGAATGGCATTCAGCTGCGATTGCAGGTGACGTCGCTGTTGCAGAGTACGGCTTGCATAAGCTTTACTCAAATATCGAAGACAATCCAAGTAACACCACACGCTTCCTTATTATCGGTCATGAAGCGATTGCACCATCTGGTCAAGACAAAACTTCTATCGTCGTCTCAGCTCATGATAAAGCAGGCGCACTGATCGAAATATTAAAACCTTTGTCATATCATGGCGTATCGATGACCAGTATTGAGACGCGTCCTGAGCGTCCTAACAAGTGGGCATACGTATTCTTTATCGATATGAATGGTCATGTTAATGATCCAAACGTTAGCGCTGCCATCAATGATATTCGTCCATTGGTCAAAGATTTGCGCATATTAGGCTCATATCCAAAAGCTGTCCTATAGACAACTACCTATAGGCAACTACAGGCTTACTCACAGGTATTCATACATAATAGATGGGTCTTAGCTTTTGCAGATAGTATTCAAAAAAAGCATTTATAGACACCATCTAAGGATAAACCATGCAGACTACTCAATTGACCGCGTCAGATCTATCGCCGTTAACGCCAGCTTACGACAGTATTTTGGCATTGGCACCTTATCAAACTGGTAAGCCAATTGAGGAGCTGACACGTGAGTACGGTGTTTCAGACGTGGTAAAGCTGGCTAGCAATGAGAATCCAATGGGATGCTCACCACGAGTGACGCTAGCAGTGACTGAGCAGCTAGGGCAGTTATCGCGCTATCCTGATGGCAACGGTTACTATCTAAAGCAAGCGCTGGCTGATTTTAACGATGTCAATGCCAATCAAATTACCTTGGGTAATGGCTCTGATGATTTGCTCGATATTTTAGCACGTAGCTTTGTGGGTGCTGATGATGCCATCGTCTATAGCCAGTATGCTTTTGTGGTATATCCTATGCTAGCGAAGATGCAAGGTGCCACGGGCATTGAAGTGCCTGCTCAACGCTTCGGCCACAATCTAAAAGCCATGAGCCAAGCGGTACAAGACAATCCGAATACCAAAATCGTCTTTATTGCCAATCCGAATAATCCAACGGGTACGCAGCTAGAGCAAAAAGAGCTGCGCCAGTTCGTTGCCAGTGTACCAAGTTCAGTCTTGGTGGTACTAGATGAAGCTTATATCGAGTATAGTCCTGAGAGTAACAACCGCGCATTATTGGATGAGTTCGATAATGTCATTATTGTGCGTACTTTTTCTAAAGCTTATGGGCTGGCAGGTTTGCGCGTCGGTTATGCTCTAAGCTCGGTGGCAGTGGCGGATTTATTGAACCGTATTCGTCAGCCATTTAACGTCAGCCGTGTCGGTTTGGCTGCTGCTGCTGCTGCACTTGCCGATCAAGACTTTATCGAAAAAACTCGTCTGATAAACGATGAGCAAATGCGTTGGTTAGAAAAGCAGTTTGACGCGCTAGGATTGGGTTTTGTGAAGTCGCATGCCAATTTTATTATGGTCGAAGTGCAGGTTGAGATGGAAGATATAACCGCTGCTTCTATCCATCAGGCACTACTTGAACAAGGCGTTATTGTCCGTCCGTTGGATGCTTATGGACTACCTAGCTGGCTGCGTATCACAGTAGGTGTGGCTGAAGACAACCTACGTTTGATTGATACTCTGCGTTCTATTTTGACTGAAGACTAAGCGCGTCCATAAGTGCTTTGTAATTTAAAAATTGTTCTTAATTAGCCATTAAAATTTATAACACTAAGACTGGCTCTATCTATGTCTTAGTGTGTCCAACGAGAAAAGCCGTGAGTAGTCAGAAAAATAATAAACTTCAATCGTCTCTAAATACTACGCCACCTATATTTAAACAAGTTTGTGTGATTGGACTTGGGCTGATTGGTGCCAGTTTTGCGCAAGCCATTAAAGATAATGGCTTGAGCGAGCGTTTGGTAGCAGTCGATAGGCATGCACCAAGTATCACAGAAGCTATTGAGCATGGTCTGCTAGATGCAGGTGGTGCAAACTTACAGGACGTTATCGCTGGCAGTGATTTAATCATTATTGCAGTACCAGTACAGGCTGTTCAAGCAGTGTTTTTTGATATCAAACAAGCGATGGATAACGGACAGCTTGCCAGTGACTGCATCATGACAGATGTCTGTAGTACTAAAGTCAATATCATTGATGCCGCTAAAGCAGTGTTCGGTTCGCTGCCGATAGGATTAGTGCCAGCGCATCCAATTGCTGGGGCTGAAAATTCAGGGTATCATGCGCGCCGCACCAGTTTATTTGTTAATCATAGTGTCATTATTTGCGAGCTACCGACAACCAGTGCAACTGCTATTGCAAAGCTGCGACTATTATGGGAAGCAGTGGGTGCAAATGTCATGTCAATGGATGCTGAGCATCATGACCGCATATTAGCGCACACCAGCCATTTGCCACATTTACTTGCCTTTAATTTGGTTGAACAATTGGCAAGCCATGATGATAATTTAGATATGTTTCGTTATGCCGCTGGTGGGTTCCGCGATTTTACCCGTATCGCTGCCAGTGACCCTAAAATGTGGCATGATATATTTTTTGCCAACCAAAGCGCGATTGTCAGCGCACTTGATGAGTATGGTGTCTATTTACAGACGATGCGCCAACTTATCATTGATCAAGATTCAACCGCCCTGATGGGACTTTTAGGCCGCGCGCAAGCCGCACGGCGACATTTCGGCCATATGTTAGCCAGCACCCCTTATACGGATACTTCTGCTATGTCAGCTTCTTATAATATTACCCCTAGCAATACTGTTTCTGGCACCATCGCGATTCCTGGTGACAAATCTATCTCGCATCGCAGCATTATGCTGGGTAGTCTTGCCACAGGCGTGACAAATGTTACTGGGTTTTTGGAAGGGGAGGATGCGTTAGCGACGCTACAAGCATTCCGTGATATGGGTGTGACTATCGAAGGACCTGACAATGGCAACTTGACCATTCATGGTGTCGGTATGAATGGTTTAAAACCTAGCAAAACCCCTTTATACATGGGTAACTCTGGTACCAGTATGCGTCTGCTGTCTGGTATCTTGGCGGCGCAATCGTTTGATAGCGTGTTGACAGGTGATACTAGCTTGAATAAACGCCCAATGGAGCGCGTGGCAGCACCGCTACGCACGATGGGAGCCGTGATTCAGAGCACTGGTCATAGTGGTACTGCACCGCTAAGTATCACTGGTCGTGATACAGTTGGCAAGCCATTACAAGGTACTGAGTATGACATGCCAGTTGCTTCAGCTCAGGTAAAGTCTTGCTTGCTATTAGCAGGTCTATGGGCCGAGGGTACGACAACGGTCACACAGCCTGAGATTAGCCGTGACCATACTGAGCGTATGCTATCGGCCTTTGGTTACCCGGTAACCGTAGAAGGCAATCGCATCAGTGTCACCGGTGGCGGCACACTAACAGGCGGCGATATCGCGGTTCCTGCTGATATCTCATCTGCAGCGTTTTTTATGGTGGCAGCGGCCATCAGTCAAAATAGCGAGCTGACCTTGACCCAAGTAGGTATCAACCCTACGCGTACTGGCATCATTGATATTCTTAAATTAATGAATGCAGATATTAGCTTAAACAATGAAACACACGTGGGCGGCGAGCCAGTTGCTGATATTACGATTCGCAGCTCAAGCCTAGTCGGTATTGAAATACCAGAGCATCTCGTACCACTGGCGATTGATGAGTTCCCTGTGCTGTTTATTGCGGCTAGCTGTGCACAAGGTCGGACGGTATTGACTGGTGCCAAAGAGCTGCGTGTCAAAGAATCGGACCGTATCGCTGTGATGGCAGAAGGGCTACATACACTTGGTATTGATTGTACTGTAACTGATGATGGTCTGATTATCGAAGGCAAAGGCGCCGCTACTGAAAGCGGTGAAGTCAACAATGACCAACCTGTCTTTGGTGGCGGTCATATTGTCTCGCATCATGATCACCGTATTGCAATGAGCTTCTCTGTTGCCAGTCTGCGTGCATCCCAGCAAATTACCATTGAAGGGGTTGAAACGGTTAATACCAGCTTCCCAGGATTTGCTGAACTTGCCAACCAAATTGGTATGTCTATCCAAGTGGATACTGGTGCTGAGTAAGTCGCTAAGCTACCGTTAACTCTTAAAGATTTAATCTAATATCGTTAGCAATGTACTCATGTCACTATTGGCATGAGTACATTGCTTT
This sequence comes from Psychrobacter sp. 4Dc, assembly GCF_002836715.1. GTDB lineage: Bacteria > Pseudomonadota > Gammaproteobacteria > Pseudomonadales > Moraxellaceae > Psychrobacter. The sequence goes on along the minus strand of NZ_PJAT01000146.1, from coordinate 2,464 downwards.
TTATCTTATAATCTCACTGTAGTAACCCTGCGCTTTCACGATTCAATTAACAATAATAATTAGAATTAGGTGGGAGCGCGCTTTGCTCTAAAAAGTTGTCCTATATTATGACTACCCAAAATGTCATCAAAAAACCCGTTGCCCCGATAACCACAACCAGACGCGGCATTATTACTGCGCTGATCGCGTTCTTTATTTGGGGTGGATTTCCGTTATACTTCAAACAGCTATCTGATTATGACGCGACGGAGATCATTGGTCACCGTATCGTTTGGACATTTTTATGTCTGCTGGTGCTGCTGGTAGTGACCAAGCGCTGGCAGTGGATTGACACCTTAAAGCAAAATCCAAGATGGATTGTATTCACATTTTTGTCTGGTTTAATTATCGCAACCAACTGGCTGACCTATGTATGGGCGGTCAATCAAGACCGTATTCTTGAGGCCAGTTTGGGTTACTTTATTGGGCCATTGGTTGGCGTTGCACTATCCATGATTTTATTCAAAGAGCGCTTACGTACCCTGCAATGGGTGGCGATTGGCTTTGCACTGTTGTCTGTCGTCATTCAAGTGGTGATGCTTGGCAGTCTGCCGTGGATATCGTTGATTTTAGCATTTAGCTTTAGTACTTACGGGACGATTCAACGACAAACGCCATTGACTGCTGTCGATGCCATGTTTGTCGAGACCGCAATGCTAGTACCTGTATGTCTTTGGTGGTTTTGGCAATCTGATGTGGCAAGTCATCAACTGAGCTTTTGGTTTAGCTCAAATATTTGGCTACTTATGATCGCAGGCCCGATTACGCTAATACCGCTTCTATTATTCAATAAATCTACCAAGCTTGTTGCATACAGTATTCTAAGCTTTATGAACTATCTGACGCCGACCTTTATTTTCTTTTTGGCGGTGTTCTATTATAAAGAACCATTCGATTTACATCGTTTAGCAGTATTTGGTTTGATTTGGTTAGGTCTGCTATTATTCAGCATCGACCTGTGGCGCCATCGTCCAAGTAAAGCGTTAAAAGCGGCGCGTCTACGTGAAGAAGCGCTAAAATCGGTTAAGTAAATATTAAAAACACGAAAAAAATTAGCAAACAAGGATGAAAGCATGTTTCATACTCAGTCTGACGTGGTATTTATAAAAGGTCTAAAAGTCGATGCAGTAATCGGTGTGTTTGATTGGGAGCGAGCCATTACTCAGCCATTACTCATTGATATCGCGCTTGAGACTGACATTAGCCGTGCTGCTGTGTCAGATGATGTCAGCGATGCCCTGAGTTATAAAGAAGTCTGCGATGATGTGAGTGAGTGGTGCAAAGAGATTCAAGCAAAGCTGCTTGAGCATTTGGCTGGTCAGATCTCTGATAAGATATTTGCAAAATATGACTGTCAAAAAATAACGTTGAGCATTGCTAAGCCTACCGCTATTGCTCAAGCTGATGCGGTAGGAGTGCAAATAACGCGCTATGCGCCAGCATCAACCAACGAGCTAACTACTAAAGAAGCTGTCAAAGAAGTTAACGTTAGCCAAGCTGATGATGCATAAAACGTCAATGGATTTGAATGTGGCAACGTTCACACAATGTGCACCTGAGACTGTGCAAGCGCATCCCGTGGTAGAGGTAGTGTTAGCGCTAGGTAGTAACTATCAAGCCGACAAGTATCTCCCGCTTGCTAGGCAGCGCTTGGCAGCGCTGGGTGAGATAAAGCTATCTACTGCTTTTCAAAATCCTGACTTTACTGCGACCGTAGACCAGCCGAAGCCTGACTATACCAATCAGTGTGTCCATCTAACATTGACCACACCGATGCACCTGCAGCAACTACAGCAAACTTTTAAAACTCTTGAAGGCGATTGTCATAGATGTCGACAGACTGAGCCTAAGCAAATACGGCGGGTAACGATGGATATTGATATTTTGATGATTAAATTGGTTACTATAGAAAATAGCCTAAGCAAAGAGTCGATATCTAAATCAATGTCTGATTGGATTGTAATGGCCGATCGTTATCCATTTAAAGCGCATGAGGAAGCGGGAGTTAAAGAATTGATTTTAACCAAGCTATAGTTTGGCTAATAAGTAGACGTATCTTAATCGCCATTGTATCTTGTTATCTGAAACCATCGCTGTTCAGTACTCACTCTGCCTTAACCCATCAGTTTCCTAGACAAAAATCTAATAAAAACTATGCGATTATCTAAGCAGTTGTTAGTATAAGTGACGATGTAATCTTCAAGATACTACTACCTATGCAAAAACCAATGAACTTTTTGAATAAAAAAATAATCAAGAGTTTAGTAGCAATAATTATTATATCTACTTTACCTGCCTGCGATAAATCCCCTTCCGAGCACCTTAAATCTTTTACCGAAGATAACTACCCTGTGGCAAATATGCCAGACGAGCCACTAGAAACTCCACTTGAGATTAATATTGAGCCCAAGCGCTTAGCCATGAC
>NZ_PJAT01000145.1 GCF_002836715.1 Psychrobacter sp. 4Dc | reverse complement strand
ATAAAACATTTGTGTTATATTATGAGGGAGGTAAAAATTCACGACGAATGTTAACTATTGGAGTGGTAATGAAATCCACTTATTTATTATCTTTAGCTTTCTTGAGCCTGTCATTTCTTGTATCTACTAGTGCATTGGCAGCCCCTAGTTTCTCAGATGGTATTAATGTCTATACTAGTCAAGACGGTGGTGTGTATACCACTACTTGGACTGCGTATCCTATGACAATAGAAGGGTATACAGGCGCTAATCTCAAAAAGCCAGACAATCTGCTGATTGCTTTAACAGCTGATGGTAAAACAAGTAGTTTTAGAGGAGTGCTAAGTATTACTTGTTCAAACCCAATAAGTTCAAACATAGTAAGTGATACAGATTACAAAAGCCTGAAAGAAGCGATGGCTGATTACACGCTACCTCGCCCCGTAGTGAATAACCTCTTTGCCAAATTCTGTAAATAGCTATTACCATTTTAAAAAATCATTAAGAGTTGTCTATATAAACTATGGGCGACTTTTTTGTTTGTTTAGCAGATCCATAGGTTAATGAATTTAAAACTGCAAAAGTGTTCGGTACATGAATGGAGGTTTATTCGTACCCATTATTCTTTGCTAAAGATTAATTCTTGTTCCTATAGTCCTTCCACTCATTTTCAATATTAAGAGCTTAACTATGAAATCAGGTCATGTTTTATCATTAGTTGCTATAAGCAGTATTATTGCGTTATCTGGCTGTATGGACAATAAAGAAGCAGAAGCTACTCAAGAAGTTACTACTGAAAATTCGGCTGTTAACAAAGAGGTGGTTGCAGTAGAACCAGCAGTTGCTGAAGAAGAGATCGTTGTTATTGAAGAAGAGGTTGTCGAAGAAGAAAACGCACCTAGCTTCTCCAAGGTTACTGATTATCTCGCTTTAAAGCCCAATACTGATTGGCAATGGGAGACGCTGGCTGAAATACCTGGTGTGCGAGAATGGCGAAACAAGATACCTACTTTAGATGGAGGTACCAACTATTCCATCATTGGTGACTTAGATGATCATAGCTATGTTGTAGCTTACGGCACTAAAACAAAACCAAGTTTAATTAATATTAGTTCTGGTCAGGGCATAGCAGAAGATGAAACAACAAGTGCCGTTTATAAGCTTGAAGATCTATTTAGAGAAAAAGAATTAACGCGTGTGCAATCTAATTGTGATACAGGTGAAGACTTTCCTTTTTCCCAGCATTTTTACAAATGGCAAAAAGAAGGCTATCAGCCTCTTTATGTTCTCGCAATGATAGAAGAAGGCAATTCTGGTACATCCAAGGATTTTGGTATCGCTAAAAGCTTCGAAGACTTTTATAAACCTGAAAACAGAGATATGTACCCTAATTTAATAGATTCTGATGATGATGGTAATGAGATAACCTGTACTTTTGACCTGTAATATTTATTCAGTATTTTAAACGCTAATGGATTAAATTATGAAATCGAATCATATGTTGTCATTGGTTGCTATTAGCAGCCTTATTGCTCTATCAGGCTGTGCTGAGAGTCAAACAATGGGCACAACAGTAGTAAAAAGTGTTGGTTCTTTGGTGAATGAGGTAGTGACAGGCACTATAGCAGGTGTACAACAAGGCTTAGGTGGCTCTTCTGTGGATACTAATAAAGTAGCGATAAGCAGCTCTCAAAAATTACCAACAAGTGATATGCTTTATTTATTTGGTGATATGGAAGGCGGATGTGTAGGTAAAAATTTATCTTTTAAAACTTTCGACCAAAGTCAGTTGTCATTAGAGGATAGTATTAAAGGGGTATCACAAGACTACCGATACTTTGTTAAGCCGAGGTCACAATGGTTATCAGCATATCGAGATACGATAAAGGAAGTAAAAATAAAAGAGGGAGGTGAGTTTACCGCATATCATCTAATATTCAAAGACGGTATTAAATATCGCGGCCAGCCTTTAGAGGAATACGTATTTATGTTTAGACCAGAATCTTCAGGTGCAGGTGAAGCCTTAAAGTTCGCACCAACCGCCAATCTCTCCACTATTTTGCCTAATTTTAAATCTTACAAGATGGAGTATTGGGATGAAATAATAGATATGGGTGCAACCTATAATTCTAAAAACAAAACGTTTACTTGTCTTTTTGATTAAATACTCTAATCGTATTATGCGATAACGTACACAGTCTAAACCCAACTATTGCAGCAAAATAGCTAACCCACAAAAGGATTTCAAATGAAAAACAAATTGGTATCACTTACTGTAGCAGCAGCATTAGCCCTTACTGGTGTATCAGCTTATGCCGCTCCCGCGGCAAAGCCAGCTACGCCATTAAAGGTCGGTACTACGGATAATGAGGGCCTGACAAGATATAAAGGAAAGACTGTAGTCTCAGGAATTCTCGAATATAATATGGTTAACGAAGCAAGATTTCCGGCTGAATTTACTGTTGATAACAAATCAAAAGCGATGATTCCCAAAGCATCTAAGACAAACTATCCTACTCAGTTTGCGCTTGAGTCAGACAATCCTGAGATTGAGAGATTAAAGCTTAATAAAAAGAAGTGCTATCGCATTCCAATGACAATAGAAATCGACGGATACTATAGTAGTAGTTATGAGGGTGAAAGTGATGGTGCTAATTTAATCAAAATCATCAAAAAAGGTACGCCAGTGCTAACAAGTTGTAATGTAGGATAAGACTATTGCTGGCATGCCAGCACATATTTGAAATTATATATGTAATAAATCACTACTAATTAGTTTGTATTAATAAATACCAGTATCACAAACATGACTTGAGTAAAAAAATAGGCTGCTAATGCTATGTTTCATATATAGCTAGTAGCCTATTTACTACTATCGAAACTGCATCCATGAAATAAAATCACTAGTAATCCTTTTTATGTATTTGTAACTCGTATGATTGCCAACCAATGACATGAAAGTAAAGATATTAAATAGTTTTGACTGAACTACTAGCCTATTAATACAAGAAGCTTTATAACCTTACTACGCAAGTATAAAAGCTAGTTGTTCATTAGCAATGGAGTATCGTGTGAACGCCCCACAAATAGCAGTGATTATTGCGACTAAAAACAGACCAAACCTGCTAAAACAACGAGCTATATACTCAGTATCAAAGCAATCTATATCACCGAGCTATATCATCGTTGTAGACGATTCTGCTGAAAAAATTCAGCTCCAAAACAGACTGATAGTCGAATCTATTCCATCAACTAACTGCCATGTTAGATATTTATTAAACCAGAGAACTCTAGGTGCTAGTGGAGCATGGAATACGGCAATAGAATATCTGAGCAACGAACAAAAACAGGGCTTCAGTTCACTATTTTTAGCATTTCTTGACGACGATGATGAATGGCATCCTAACTACTTAGAAAACTGCAAATCGTTAGCAATCACACAGCATTGCAATATGGTGGCAGCTGGCTTTTACCGTTATGAAGGTAATGCACAACAGCCTATCAAATGTATACCTCCTGACTCACTAAATGAAGAGCTGTTTTTATGCGGAAATCCAGGTATTCAAGGTTCTAACTTATTCTTATCACTAGATATTATGTTGATGGCAGGCGGTTTTGATGAGCAACTATCAAGTTGCACTGATCGAGACTTGTGTATACGTCTCTGTGAATTAGACGCAATACGCTACTGCAATATAAAAAAACCACTACTAAATCACTATGCCGATAGTGATCGTCAACGCCTTAGTACACCAAACTCACCAACCAAGAATAATGGATTGGCAGTTTTTTGGCAGAAATACCATGGACGTATGAGCGCTGATCAAAGTAACGCGTTTCTTGAACGCGCACAGCGCTTGTTTTTCTGGCAGCCAGAAATATTACCAAAAAAGATACTAAAGCAGGAATCTCAAATCGCATTAACTCTTGGCGTTGAATTAGGAAGTCTTTTATTTAACCAATTAGAGCAAGCTATTGAAAGAATTCATCATTTAGGCCAAAAAAGTCTGGTTAGCTTCAATATCGTTTTGACCACAACTAAAAAATTAGATCAGATTGATTTGCGTGCGTTTATTGAGCGGATGAATCAACTGGGAGTTACTTGCTATAATTTATGCCATCAGCAAACGAGTATTGAAACAGCCACAGCATTTGTTGCCAAAGAAACTATTGGTAATAGCGCATGGGTATTAAAAGATGGTGACTTTCAAAAGCACCGCTCTATTGAGAGCGAGAAAGATTTATTAGCAATACTGACGTATTTAGGCGCTCATCATTTATGTACTAACCGCTGTAATGAGCTCCTCATCAAACCGCATGCGACACTCGCTAATAGAATAAAACAATGCCGCATTGATGCAACTAATGATCGTATCAGAAGGCTATTTGGTATTCATGAGCTTTTACTACTTGGTATGGGCTCTGAAGCTGTTGTTATGACAGATGGTCAGCGTGTTTTTAAATGCATTGACTATTGGAAAACCAACATACCTGCTGAGCAAATCAAATTTTTAAAATGGTTCAGTTCACAACAGTACAATCTACCTGGTTTGTATACCCTTGATGAAGTTATATCAGATGGAAAAACTTTGGTACTCACTTATCCCTTTGAAAATAGCATTCCTTATCAAGGTGGCAACTGCGAACAAGTGATGGACTTGCTACACAGTTGCAGCAAAGCAGGAATTGTATGTAATAACATGCACCCGAAAAACTTAATAAAAACCCAGGGTGAAGTGAAACTGATTGATTATGGCGCGGATATTCGCCCATGGAATGAATTAGGGTTCGAACACATGGCTCGGAGGGCTTATCTGACTATTCATCATGTGGATCATCCAAATCTCAAGCACTTAATGCGCCAATCTCTGCATACAATAAATTTCTCAGAAATGCAGGGCTATCAAGCATTTCGCCAAAGATTAACTGGTATTGATTGTAACCTTAAACAAGCACAGGAGGCATGGCTGCCACTTGCTTCACTAGAAAAACCATCCAAGCCATTTGCCCTAACTATTGGTGTGATTACCGGTGATGCACATAAATTATTGCCATTATTAAATAGTATTGCTGAACTTGCACAATGTGATTTTTTATCCAGTATAAACTCCATAGTACTATGCAACGGTTGCTCAGATACCTCTGTGAAAGAAACGCTTTCATTCAGCAAAAGGTCAGTGGGTGATATAAAAATAATAAGCGAAACACAACAGACAGAAGATGCTGCAAGCGGCCTATTTGGTTCCGACTTGGCAAAACGACCAAAAGGCCAAGTGGGAATTGCACATGCACGGAGCATGCTGCAAAAATATGTTGGTTTAAAATGTACAATGACTCCAAATAACTATGCTTGGATCCTTGATGACGATATGCGTTTAGATGCCCGAGCCAAACAGTTTCTAGCTTGGCTACCAGTGTTTAAGCAAGCAGATGTCGATATAGTGATCGGACAATACGAAGGCTCATCGCCTAATCCTCCATTAAATGGCCTACGTGGCCAATTGGTAGATCTGCTTCATAACTTACGCTGGCTTGATAAACTACCAAACAATATCGAACTGCCTGATCGCAGCCACGAAAATACAATACTTCGAGATAAGTATCCTGATTATTACTATGACTTATCTCGTAAACATACGGCTCATATCGAAGCACCATTTTGGCTTGAACCCGCCTACAAAGGTGAAAGTGTCACTGAAGCTCGCTCTCGATTGATTGCACATGCGCCTTTATTGGTCACGGGCTTCCCGCTCACTCGTGGTATTGTTCCAGCATGTTCAACATCTCCATTAGCTGCAGCAAAAGATACGGTAAACCGTGGAGGCAACACCTTTGTACTAAACGCTAAAGCCTTAATACAAACGCCTAACCTAATTTTTAAGATTAATGGCCGTGAAGCTCGCCGTTCAGACATGGTCTGGGCAATAGTCAATAAACATTACCATGGACTAACTATTAAAAGTGCGCCATTTCCTGTTCAACATACTGGGCGCATACAGCACGAACCAATTTTGAATTTAAGTAAAGTACAGGATGAAATCATGGGATCGGCATTGTATGCTGGTCTGCAAGAATTTCTACGAAACAACGAACGACATAACTTGGTCTTTACTGATATTGAGATTAGCCAAGTATGGAAAGCGACCAAATCAGAATGCAATACTCGTCTTTCACGTTTAAGGCTCAGTTTTTACCGAATCAATGGTTTAACGCAAGCTTTATCCAAATATCCAGAACTGAGCGAGTTGTATAAGTACTTGGCTAGCTCTTTTAACCCAGATGCTTTTACTAAATTAGAAACCCAAGTTAAACAAATGAACGAGTGCCATATTTACGAATTTTTAAATCAAATAGTGCCGCAGAGTGACCTCTTTGCAAAAGCACATCAGAAAACCCTTGAGAGAATAGAATAAAATGCCTTTTAAAAATTACTGCGAACTCCCAACACCACACGGCACATTTAGAATGTACGATACCGGCAACGAAATGTTACGAGTAGTCACCTTTGGTGATATCAATAAACTAGAAAGTAAACCAATACTGCGATTACATTCTTCTTGCCTAGCCTCTGAAGTATTTGAAGCAAGGGACTGTGACTGTGCCGACCAATTGCGCGAATCCATGAAAATAATGGCACACAATGGAAGTGGGATCATTTTCCACTTACATCAAGAAGGCCGTGGACAGGGCCTTTCTAATAAGATTCAAGCAGTATACAAAATGCAGAGTGAAGCTTTAGATGCAGCAGAGTCATTTGAGGCACTGGGTTTAGAACAAGACGTTCGCGATTATGCACCAGCTATAAATGTGCTAAAAGAAATGGCAATAAAACAAGTGCGCTTGGTATCAAACAACCCGCGTAAGCGACGCGCACTAGAACAAGCAGGAATCGAAGTAGAACTACTTAATACACACCCACAAATACGGCCTGAAAATATAGATTACTTGAAAAGTAAAAACGAAAAATTAGGGCACTGCCTGCCTTTAGGTTTCGAGTATGACAATATTAACTCTATTTTATTTTACCATTCAGACCAAACCTGGGGAGAGCTTTCCAACTTTTCAAAACATGCCATATATCTGCATAATAAAATTTGGCCGACAACAGAGCACTTTTACCAAGCACAAAAATTTAGAGACCATACATTGCAAGAGCGCATACGCTGTGCAGCAAGTCCTATGTTGGCTAAACAAATGGCTAAGCAGTTAGAATCACAACACCTACAACCTAACTGGCATAACATTAAGGAAGATATAATGCTGCAAGCACTTACAGCCAAATTTACTCAGAACCCTGAACTTGAAGTGCTATTATTATCAACCCAGCAATATCACATAGCCGAACATACACTCAATGACAGCTATTGGGGCGATGCAGAAGATGGTAGTGGCTTGAATCGGTTAGGTGAACTGTTAATGCAATTGCGTAATCAGCTACAGTTCAACAAAGAATCGCAACTATGTGCGGAATAGTCGTGCTTCACGGTGATACCGCCGAACAGAATATATCAGCTGCTTTAACTCGCCTTGCTCATCGAGGTCCTGATGACCAACACTATTGGATCAAGGGGAAATTAGCTATTGGGTTTGCACGTTTGGCAATTAATGATGAAAGCATTACAGGACGCCAACCTTACAAATCCAGCTGTATGATAGGAGCTTTTAATGGCGAGATTTACAATGCAGATTTACTTGAAAAACAATATGATCTTTTCCGTAATAGCGACTGCGATACACATGTAATCGCACCACTATTCGCTCAACTGGGTGAGCAGGTACTAAGCGAGTTAGACGGATTTTATTCAGGGGTTATCTATCAACTGGAGACAGATTCAATTCTATTGTTTCGCGACCATATGGGTAAAAAGCCACTGTTTTACGGTCACGCCGATAACAACCTATTTGTTGTCAGTGAACTTAAAGCCCTACAAAATATTGACTGGTTCGAGCAAGTACCCCTTGGTATTAGTCAGCTTGACTTACCCACGGGCACGCTTACCCAGATAGCACACCACCAACAGTTAACCAGTACAACATCTAATCTGCTTTCAGCAATGGAACAAGCAGTCATTAAACGCTTACCTAAACAGCCCTTCGGTGTTTTCCTGAGCGGAGGTCTAGATAGCTCGATTATTGCGGCTATAACTTGTCAGCATCGCCAAGATGTAACTTATTTTACTCTGGGAGATTCCGATAGTATTGATGTTGCTATGGTTGAAATGCTTGTTAAACACCTAGGATTAAAACGAGTTATCTACATCCCATTACCAAGTGAGCAAAAGTTACCCGGATTGATTGATAAGGTACTTTACGCAACTGAAAGTTACAATCCATCGATCATTAGCAATGGTCTTGCGACCTATTTATTAGCTCAAGCAGTACAGAGGAAAGGCTTAAAGGTAGTACTAACCGGAGAGGGGGCAGATGAGCTATTTGCTGGTTACCATGAGCAACTATCCGAACAAGAGTGGCAAATTACTCGTACCAAGCTGATAACCGATATGCACTTTACGGAACTTCGTAGGCTTGATAAGTGCAGCATGGTACATAGTATTGAAGCTCGTTGCCCATTTTTAGATCGTACAGTAAAAAGGGTTGCCGATGACCTTGAGCATAAGCAGTTTTATATTCCCGGTCATAACAAGATAGCACTTAGAGATGCCTTTAGGCACTTATTGCCTGTCGAGATCGCAAACCGAAAAAAGACCTCTTTTGATGTTGGTAGTGGCATCCGAAAGTTGGTAGTGGACTATTTAACCCGTAACGGTAATACAGAAATAGCAGAACTTAAGGAAATATGGCAAGCCACATTCACGTACGATGTAGACGATCCTTACTTTTTTAGCTATCCAACATTTGATTCTGCTATTGCTAAACGAGGAGGGGCTCATAGATGACTGTACATTTAGCCCAACAAATACTACTCGATAAATTTAAGCAAGAGCCATTTCATAACTTATACCTACTCAACAACGTACACCCTGCAACGATGGCATATGGCGGTACCTGTTCAGACAAAGCTCTAAGCTACTTAGATGCAACCAAAGCAGTTGGGTTAGATGCATACTTGCACTCTGCTCGCATTGGTGGAAAAGATATCCACCGACTAGTAAGACTGGAAATAGGCAACCAGCGCTACTTTGCAGATATTGGCAATGGGTGGCCATCCATTCAACTTATCCCAGCCGCAACCCCCATTTTATATGAGTGTTACGGCATGCACTTTAGGACTACGATAGAAAACGATGTGATCACAGTCTACCACCGAAAACGTAATGTAGAAAAAAAACAAATGGAAATTGATATTGCCGCAAAGTCTGAAACCGAAATTTATCACAGTATTGAAAACCGCTTTTCTGCCGATATTATCTATCCATTTAGTAGCCAGTTACGTTTCTCGATGGTTGTTGGTAAACGCTTTTTATTTATTCGCGATACCCAATTAGAAATTTACAGCAATAGTGGCTACGAGGAGGTGCTGAACATCAGTATGAATAACCTGCAAGACGTTATAGAGGAATATTTTGGCTATGATATTAAGCCACTCGAATCTCAATTTAGCAATAGAAACTAATTCTAAAATTTGATCTGATAGTTTCATTCCACATGTAATACTACTATCTCCCAAGTTGATGTGTACGGATTTGACGGCATAGGTCCTTTTATCTTTGTGACAACATAGTTGCCTACTAGAATGAAGGATAGATGCAAAACCATATTATCTAAGGTCTGTCCCGGTGTCACGCTTATAATAATGCGAATTTTATGAAAGTTAATAGCTCTTTAATGGATAGTTATACTATGTCCTATTAAGTGCAGTTGGCTAGCCCAACTTAAATAGTTAAAATCCCTTGAGAATGCTTTTTTAAAATTAATCAGTCACATGACACCTAATTTTGTGTATAAGGCTTTTTTGCTTATCATATTAGCGTCTAATGGAGCTAAACGTAATGCAGCTTTCAAGTAGGCTACTGCACCTGAGTAATCACGCATTTGCTCGCAAACTAGTATTAATTGGCAAAGCACTTTAAATTTCATTGGTGTCTTTTGATTCACTTTTTCCAAGAGGGCTCTTGCTTCTGGATACTTAGCTTCAAGACCAAGTATTGAGGATTCGAGATACATTGTAGTAGTATTTTCTTCTGCAGCTTGCTTTCGCTTTAATAGCCAATATTTAGCCTGATTAATATCACGAATTTGTAGATTTGCTTTAATGATTAATTCGAATAGATCTAATGGATGCTGCAATTCGCCCTCTAACAAAACTGCTCTGTTCTCTTCAACAATCTTTTCAAACTCAAACAAGCGGTTCGCTCTATATAGTGCAATGAGTTGTTGGTGTAATGCTTGTAGATCTTTACTACGATTGTATTCTTGGGCAGAGAGTAGAGCTGCTTTTTGATAGGCTTGCTCAGACATGGCAGCTATTACTGCACTAGACCAATCTTGCTCAGGCTTACTTTGATATATGGGGTTGATAGTTATTGATTTAAGTTGTTTCTCAACGGCACTATCAAATGCTTCAACTAATAGCGATACTGACTGATACCTATGTCTAGGTTGTTTTTGAAGGCAAGTCAGCACTACTTGCTCTAAGTCTGAGTGAACAAAGTTATTAATTTCTGTAGGTCGCCTAAAAGGTGCATGGCGTTGAACTTGTGCCGGCGTATTATGTGGTAGTTGCCCTGTAATTAGTTGGTACAGTAATACTCCTAGACTATAGATATCTCCCAGTAGCAACTCTTCCAAGCTACCTTTCCGGCTATCCACATTAGAGAACTCAGGTGCTGAATAGAGCACGGTGCCGCCATTTTCCCTAGAGCGAACGTAAATTTCATCAGGTAAAGCTGAGCTACCGAAATCTGTGAGCTTCACTAAATCTTGCTCGCCCACCAAAATATTATGTGGTTTTATGTCACCATGAGAGATTGGTACTGATAGATTAGCCAAGTACTGTACAGCGTCAAGTACTTGCCGATAGATACTGAAAAGTCGCTCGTAAGTTTGACCAAAGTTTCTCTGACGGTCATCTAACTTTTGTGCCAATGTTTGACTGGGAAAGTACTCCATTTCAATATAAAACCATTCATTCTCGATTCGGCCCATATCAAATATCTGTACTATATTAGGATGCGCCTCAATCCCTAGTAGTTCTTTTCCTTCAGCTAACTCTCTATCTTCACGTGTCATATCTTTAGGTATTTTAACTGCAATAATTTGATTGTCTTGTAAGCGCTCAGCGCGCCATACCCAGCCATGACTACCATCACCCAAACATTCTAGAAGTAAGTATTTATCACCCAAGCGCTTATTTGTGCCTGGTAAGAAATGTGCTGACTTTATATTCACAGTAACACCTCATTGTGAATTCGGTCTAATGCTATTGTTGACAGGCTTTTTATAAATATAAACCTGCTAAGAGTAACTTCTAAATTATGATGAGCAGAAACACGGTTACCAGTTGAAGATGTAAAGCCATATTTGCAGATATCTTTTAGACTTTTTATATCAGGTGCGTTTACCAATCCTTGGCTCCAAGTACTGAGTACAAGTTGTATTGGGGAGTGCTGCCATCGCTGCGCTGATTCAAGTAGGTTTTTCAATTTCTCTTCTAGCTTAAGCTGACTAGGTTTTGAGCCATCGTATCGCTCAAATTCGATCAAGCACAGCGGTTTTGTTGCGTGTACCTCGAACCATCCTGAATCTGAACGTATATCTGCACCAGAAGTCCCAGGCGCTGGACATTCAACAACTGCCATGTAACCTTGAGCATGACCGAAGGTATTCCAAACACTACAACCCAAGCTATGGACTAGAACATCTTGATCTATAAGTTTTGCACTGGTTAATAATGGAAAGTTGTTTGATACCCACTCAAAGTTGGGCAAAGTCATATTAGCCATTAAATGAGCCCCAAACACGTAATACCTCTGGCGATTCACCACCATGAATGAGGGCTTTACTACCAACTTTAACTAATAAAGGCGCAGGAATTGAACGTCCGCATACTAATGCTTCACCAGTAGATAGACTTGGTAACTCATCAAGGTCAGCTTTACCTATCATATCTGAGGCTTTAGCAATAAAGCGTTGATCGTCTGGATTCTTTAGTCGCATAGTAATTAGAGTGTTACATTGTGAGGTTACGTCAGGATCTAGTTTAGATGGTCGTTGGCTAACAATGCCAAATCCCACACCAAATTTACGTCCTTCCCCGGCGATTTTTTTAATAATGCGATGACTAACAGCTTTACCGCCTGCAGGTGCAAAGCTGTGGCCCTCTTCATAGATGATAAAGCAAGGACGAAGTGGATCTGTTTTACTTGAAGCCGCTTTAAGGATTTCACTGGATAATAGAGCACAAACGACTTGTTTTGCTGTATCGCTGAGACCTTGCAAGTCTACAACAACTAAGCGTCCTTGTTGGTTGTTAGGACGACCAATCATTTTGTATATGTCAGTGGGCTCTGACATAGCAGCACTATAAAAGCTTTTGCCCTCATTAAGAACTCTAGATAGCTTCATAGAAGCGACTGCAGCACTTCTACCAGAGAGTGCCTTTGCTTCTGCTTCAGATAAATCACTCCATTCTTTTAACTCTTCAAGTCCATCACCTAAAAAATGTCTCAAGCGGTTAATGTCTCGTGGTTCAGTCTTATCGGTATAGCGCCAGTAACGAATAGCAACGTCTAAGACACGTTGCTGTGGTTCAGTGAGTCCTGGAAGGATTTCAGCGATATCATCCATCTCAAAATGATCAAACTGCAAAGCTAAAGGAATGTTCTTACTAGCATATTTGTGTTTGAACTCCTCATTTTGCGGTGTATAGATTTTAATGCCAGCACCGGCAGCTTGAAGTTTTTCAAAAGTTTGTTTTATGATCGGTAGCGTTTCTTTATCACGCGTATCTTCACTAATCTCTAAGTTATCTGCAAACTGTAAGTTACCACCAGCAAGTGCTTTACCGTATTCGCCATGAGGATCAAACACTACGACTGTACCGTTATTGAGAGTTACCAAGCGTTCAATAATTCTACCTACTGTGTATGACTTTCCTGAACCTGTCATAGCTAATACTGCCATATGCTCAGTCACTAACTTGTTCACATCAATAAAAACTGGAACTGTATTTTCGCCCTTGTCGTATCCAACCAAATTACCAAGATGTAGGCTTGTATGCTCATTAAATTCGTAAAAATCACTTAAAAACTGGAAATCAACGGTTTCTACAGCAGTACCGGGATTTAAAGGTCTACGTGGTATTTTTATTTGTCGTGAAATAGGGTCGCGATAGCCCACTAGCTCAACTTGAGCGAACATGTTTTCACCAGTAATGTTTGCACTTGGCAGCAGCTCTAACTCAGTAACACCATCACCAAACCCTGCGTTGTAAAGCATATTGCTACGATTAATTTTAGTTATTCTCCCTAATACTGCTACTTCGCCTTCATCTTTTCTTTCTTGATGCATAATACGGACAAATTCACCGCGACGAACAGCAAAAGAGTCTTGCACGACCATAGTTAATTGGTTTGCGTCACCTGTATTACCAACGAGTTTTCCCAAAACTTTATATACCATTATTCAATTCCTCATCTAAGCCAGACAACCAGCGAGTTTCAATATCATTGTTTTTAAGTGCGCCATGTAAGCTTTGGCGATAAAACTTAGTAAATTTGGGCAAAACCCCCAGTTGCTGATAACCTAAAAGCTGAGGTAGTGGCATAGCATTAGCCTTGCTTTGCATATCAAGCACCATTAAGCGAGCTGCTACTAAGTCTAGGCCTGTCGTTTCCCAGTCTGGCTCGTCGCCAGCAAGCTGTACCATCTTTATTTGGCCACCACGAGCACTGCGATAATGAAAACCAATTAAGCCTTGTTGAACTTCCATACTTGGCTCTATACGATTTTCTTTTTCAGATAAACGAAACGCAATAGTACGTGAATAATTTCCTAAAACCCCATTGATGAAGCGCAGATCGCCAACTCCAGCTAGGCTTTCATCTAAATCAGCTAAGTTCATCATACGCTCTTCAGAGAACCCGTCACTTAGAAGTATTTGTTGACGACCTTTTTCTGAACGTAAATCTTGTTTGGCAATACTGACGATAGCGCTAAAGCGCTCGGCTAATATGCTGGCAAGAACTACACCTTTTTGGTTCCATGGAAACAGTTTTGCACGGTGTTTTTGCCAAAATGTCTCAATAGCCTGTAAGGTATTTTCATATTCCTGCTTATGGCGAATATTTCGATCGAGTGGTGCCATATCCCTTGCCAAAAATAGCGGAGTATCTAGTAAGATTAAATCACAGGGCTCCCCACTTAGTAGTTGTTTTTCCACTAATTGATAAGCTTGACGAATCTCTATCAAGTCTAGACGCTTACGCTGTGCTTCAAAATCAATATCATCGAGTTCGGAAACAGAGTCGCTACCTTGTGTGCTAACTTTATTGTCTTCAATCAGCAAGTCCGTGCGGACAGCAGCACTAGCATAAATAAATCCGCCAAGCGCTCTATCTATGCAAGATTTAGTTGCAATGCCTGATACCCGGAGATTAACCACAGTTGACTTTGGTACTGCTTTAACCAATCCAGCATCACGAAACAATGGAGCCACTTGCTCAATGTCTCTAATTTGCTTAAGCAATCTACCAGCACTTCCTGGCAGACGTAACTGGCTATCTATCGCTAAAGACTGTGCTAAATTCATATTTTTCATTATTGCGTCCCTGTTCTTAACTGTTCGCATAATAGCTCAGCATAAGCCCAATAGTCAGAGTTCATGAGTACATTAGACCCTTTTTCAGTTAGTCTATTTTCACTAATAAAGCCGTATTGGTATAGATCTAGCCAGCGTTGCTCAATTGCTAGGGTAGAGGTATCAAATAATATTTTAACCGTTTGATGCTGACAAATCTCTTTCGCTGTCAATCCTGGGATGGCATAGATTAGGAGTAATACTACCTCATCTTTTTTGTCAGGAATAAAATCAGCCTTATTAACTTCAACTATAGAGGGAGTCGTATCTCCCGAATGAGTAATTAGCCAATTTAGCCAATCCAATAATATATCGCTATGATTTAGTAGGTTTAGAGACCAAAGGGGTAAGGTAGTCATCGCAAATAGACCACTGTTACTGTGTTTACGAATATATCGCGTATGAATTACATCAGCTATCTGATGAAGGGTTGCGTTCGAGCTGCCACTAAAACCTACAATTTTTTGGGTGATTTCATCGGCTAGTAATTTTGTTAGGCCATCAGTATTAGCATCGATAATATTTGGAGCGGCTGCCAGATGCCAATCAATTTCAAGTTCAGGTGCTTGCCAGCAGTCAGTTTTACTGGTTAACGGATCCACTACTAATGCTGCGCAACCAGTTTGCATTGACCAATGATACAAGGTTCGCCAATCTTCTACTTGGTTTAACTCATCACCTTGCACCAGTAGTAAACCTTGTTGGGGTGGGTTGGATTGCCAGTCACTCGTCAATGGCTGCGCTTGTACAATACTATGCAAAAAACGCCCTTTGCGATTACTACCCAGTTTAGCTGATATATATATTGTCACTAAGCCCCCAAGCTTTCTGCAAAAGTTAAACGCATTTTTAGGATGCCTTTATCTACCAATATTTGTTGTTGCTGAATGTTCAGCTTTGGCTCTTCATTCTGATTAATGGATTCATAGATACGTTGCCACTCATCTAATGAAAGTCCAGTCCCACTAAGTGCTTTATTAGCTATTTCTTTCCAGTCATGTACTGTTCTATCACATATCAGTAGCACCTCACTTACCATAAGCTCTTTCATATCTGAGAGATTCAATACAGTAGCATGAGGGCTAGAATGCTGCTGCGAGATGAATAAAGGCTTTAGCATGGGTAGCCAGGCATTAACCTCTTTAATAGAGTTATCTTTCATTTGATTTAAATGTTGACTGATCTTTATTAGATCGCCATGTATGGGGGCGATTTGACCACGGGCAGGCTTTAATAGCTCATCTGGCAAATCTCGAAGGGCAGTAAACTGACCATTACGAAGGCTGGCTTGTATCAGCTGTCGTTTTTGTTCAGCATCAGAAGGCAAATCTTCTATTGCGTCTTCGATTAACTGTAGTTTATTAATCAATTTAGGTAGTTCTGCTATATCGTCTGGATGGGGGTAAGCAGCAGGAGCATCTGCTAGCTGCCTGTGCAGGCTCGCGGCTTGAGTCTTCTGTTCAGTTAAGTTGTCCAATAGCTTTTCAAAGCGTGTTTTAAAATCACGGTAACTCGTCAGAATATAGCCTTGAATCTCAGCAAGAGGCAGTTGTTGTTCGCTTTGTAGGTTCAATCCGACTTCAAATGCTAACGCATTCAATTTATCCTGTGAATGAGGTAAATCGAGTTTTCTTAAATAATGTAACAGTGTATCGCTACCAGCTTGCTGCTCTCTTTTACCTGTGACACTTGTATTATCTTCTTTCAAGGCTCCATCAAGAATATGGCCTATGGTACGTAAAGAATTAGTATAAAGAGATTTTGGAAAATTGCTTAGAGTAGAGACATCGTTCTCAATGTCTGCGATTAAGTCGATTAAACGTCTATTAATTTTTTCAGCACTATCTTCAACGAACTCCGCAAACAAACAGGCTTGTTCGACACGCTGGAATAATGAGGTAGTCTTATCCTCTAAGTTTAAGTCATGTGAGCTCTTTAAGTTTATTTCAGAGCATTGCATAGGTTTTACTTTTGCTACTAGTGCTAATACATTAGCTCGTTTAGCGATTAGACCAGCAAGTACACCTGTATCACTGAGGTGAGAGATATCCTGTAATTGCTCTTCTTTTTGTTTCAGGTCTATAAAAAGCTGGCGAGCTTTCTCAAGTTGCTCTTTGGCTTCCACGGTAGCGTAACCTAATGAGTTTCGACCAATAGGTGCAAATATATCGTCTATACGACCTTGACCATAGACTCGGCTCATCACCTCAACTTTGGCTTTGTACCCATCGATGCTATCATCATTAAACCAGTTATTAGCTTCGATAATCGCATTATCTAATCGGGATCTTGGATAGTTTTGCCATAAAGCTTGTCTATCGTTAGGGTTTTCCAAAGTTAGAAGGTTTAGTTCACCACACCACCACATCCACTCATCAAATACACTCTTCGCGGTGTTGTTGGTATCAGAAACATAGCCAAAATAAAATTTCTGTTTGAAAGATTCGAACTTCCAATTCCATTGTTTATTGGGATGTGCGATACGAGATAAAAACAGTGGGATTTGCGCCTGACTGCGCTGCGGATTGTTAAGCTCAGTAAAAAGACCTGCATGTTCATCAGCAGTAAAGCCTTTAGATATAAAGCTACCAGGAACTTTTAATTTGTCTAGTAAGCTCCCGAGCTCGTCCGATGCAACACCATGTTCATGTTGTAAGTCCATTAGACCGTTGAGGCTGGGATAGTCGATGGCTAAGGTATACCAGCCTTTAAATAATAAGTTACGATCATTCGTTGATAGCTTACCATCAGCTTTAAATGGCCAAGCAATTAAACCCCGCTCATGCAAACGATGTCGCCATTTTTGAATAGCATTGGTTGCAAATGTTGTTAGAGCATTTAGCTTATTCCTAAATTTTGCAGTAAAGCTCTCAGTGTTTAAAGTGATGCTGTGTTTTTCGCACAGCGCTAAGCTCAAGCCTATACGCTCTAACTGATCTGTTTCGCTGGAATTCACATAGTGTAGTAGTACCGCATCACGCAGTAGAGAATCATTCTCTAAACGGCTGTATTGTTCCATTAAGTGAGCAGAAGCCGTTAGTGCCAACACAGGTGTGCGACCATTTTTGCGTGCGTAATCAGATGCAAAGTCGTGCAATTGGTCCAACTCGGTTTTGTTGCTTATCCATGCAAGTAACACCTTACCATCAGAATGTAGTTTAAAACCATCTAGTGTAAACAATCCGCCTCGTGGTTCGCTAAGCAATACTAAAGGCTGACCATTACTACCAGCACTATTATTTAGTAGGGTTTGATCGTAGCCCCAGTTGCTGTCTAATAAACGGATAAAGCCTGTCAAACGAGCCAAAGATTTTAGAATGGGCTTGTGATTACTGTCCTGTAAAAGCTCAGCCATGGCTTTTTTATGACCGTCACCCATACTAGGGTCTTTAAAAATAAGCGAGTTTTGTTGCACGCTGCGGTAGCGCAAGTCTAGTCGTAATAGCATCGCAACGCTGGGTCCGATGTGGGTAGCTTCATGTGTATCAAGCTCGGTCGCTTCACCGACCAGTTTTTGCCATAGAGCATCGGCGGCAAATTCAATCGCTGGATGATCATATAGTAAGCTCAGTAAGTGCTTAAACTCACCTTTAGACAGCGGTAATAACACGGCATGTTTGTCTTCGCTTTGGACCTGCTCTTTGATAGAAAAGGTAGATATATTATCGAGCAAAGTATCTAAGCTAAGGGCTTGTTCGACAGCGGGATAGTACCACTCCTCACCTTCACGTCGGAATTTGGCTTCTTCTAGAGCTTTTCGACATTGCCAGCGTTCTAGACTTAACTTGCGGTAAAGAGCGGCAATAGGTTCTTCATCTTCGTTTCTAAGCGCTAATAAGTCTTGAGCGTTTGCTATTTGATTGATTCGAACAGGTAACTGACCATAGAGTAAGTTTTTACATTCTGCTAATAACGTTTGATCACGAGTTTGAATACCCTCAATAGCACCTTTATCTAGTACATGCTTGGCCACTCGACCAGAGCCTGCAAGTACTGCTTCGAACAGCTCTCCAATATCATTCAATTGACGATTCGCTTGCTGATACTGATATAAAACAGCATCAACGTTAGCCATAATGACGTTAAACCAGCCAAAGTTTGCGCCGCTCATCGCATAAGCTGCCTCTACCAAGCCAGTAGGATACTTATGTGCTAGCTTTTCGTCTCCGTCTAGGCTTGCTACGTAGTCAGAAACATCGGCAAAGGCATTATGCTCTAGCTCAACCAACTCAAACCGACGAGCAACAGATTGAATCTCCCGAAGTTGTTGCCCCAGCAGAGGTGAACATAGCGCCACATAACGCAGCCAATGTAGCTTACGACGAGGGTCCTCTTCTTTGATTGCTTTACCAATTAAGCGAATAGCCTGACCATCTAAGCGCTTACTATCATCATCTTCTAATCCAAAGGTGGCAGCTTCAGCTACAGTTTCCAGCTCGTCTAAGATTACAAGCACATAAGATATACCAAAGCGTTCTAATACTTTATATGCGGCTTGAACAAGATCTACTACCAATGTCGGATCGGTATATAAGTCTTCTTCGCTGTGGTTGGCATTGAGCTCTAAAGCATCCGCTAAATCCTGCGCAGTGAAACCAAATGGCATTAAACGCTCATAGGCTTGCTTAGCAATTTCACTTTGAATTGAACCATCAAATTTCTGCGTTGCTAAAGGCAGTAATGCCTGATACAAGCCAAAGGCAAACCAGTTATCAGAATTCTGATAGTCAGAGGCGACTTGAGAGTAGCGAATATAGAGCGCTAAATATTTATCTTGCGCTTGTGAGTCGAAAAGCTGCTGATCATGTAGACTGCCATTTTCATCACGTACAAACCAACCTCTAGAACAGTCATTTATTTGTGCTACCAGCTCATGGCCCAAGCGCGATTTACCGCGGCCCCATTCAGCCTCTATCGCAAAGACGTGGGCAAAACGGTCTTCTTCATGGTCTACGGTGTGTAAAAAGGTTTGAAAGCGCTTGAAAAATCGACTTTGGCCTACCAACGGATCACTCGGTGGATAGTCAGAAACACCAGTAGCCGCCCAGCGATGTTGCATGGCAAGCGTAGCAACTGATTGGTCATTTAATTCAAAATTCATAGTCCACTTCCTTGAATATTAATAAGCTTCGCTGCTCGTATGTCTCGTGCCGTTTGTTTAATAGCTTGTTGTAGGCGCGCGCTTCTATAGCCAAAAATAGGTGCTAGCGGCAAGCTATAGCAAGCATCACCAAAGTCTGGGTTAATGCTGTAAAGTCCTATTTCGTTACGTCCACCTTCCTTAAACTGCCAAATCTGATGGCTTAGTAGGTTTGCAACTAATGGCGCTAATGCTCGGTTGAGGTCATGAGTATCTGGTACTCGGGGATAAAGAGATATGTTTAGATTATTAAGTAATACCAGTAAAAACGCTGCCAAATTTCCAACATTGACTTCATCGCCTTCTACGCCTTGCACGACCACACTGATTTCTGTTGGCGAAAAGGCATTCTGGTTACTGGGTAATGTAAGTAGCAAGCTATCGCGTTGTTCAGCTGCCCAAGCATCCTGTACAAATACCAGTAAGCTTAGAAGGAATAACCAAGGTTGCTGGGTAAATAAGGTTAAATGTGACGAAGTATCACTACTTGAACCTCGTTCAGTGAGTATCCACGATGCATGAGGTTTAGTTTGATTTAATAGTGAATAAGGTAGTGCTAATGATCGTCTTTCACACCAGTTGTTATCAAGGGCTTTAGCGCTAGGATCAATGGGTGTTAGAGAGGTTAGTCTAGAGCCGGCTTCGTGAGCGCTACGCTCGACAAAACCAGTCAACTGATAACTGGCTTTTAAAATCCTAAGGAGAGCTGGCAAGGCGGCATTATCATGCAGGCTATGTCCGATCAGCTCATGCTCTAGATCACTTAATGATCCAGCACAAAGCTGCGGATTTACAGAAGTGTCTTTAAGTGATTCTAGTACCCATGCACTGGCATTACCAAGTTGGCTAATGATTTTAATCAGCATCTGCGGATCGCGCATGCTACCAGCTTCACGGCAGCGTGCAGCAGCCAAGCATAGCCAATGTGCACGGTAGCTTGGATTTAAGCCTAAAAGAGCCAGTTGCCATTCACCAAGTTGGCTCAATGTGCTAAATGCTGTCAATAGGGGGTCGGTCAAAGTATATGCAATCGGGGTATCTGGGTCTTGATCGTCGCTAATAGGTTGTAACAGCCCTTTTTGCAAAAGGGGCATAGCAGCGAAGACATTAGCAGCTGGTTCGGCAGCTATGCCGCCTCGTTGCCAAAGTAGGGCACAAATTTGGCTGGCACGTTCCGCTTGAAGCAGCAATGAAGTTTCGCTGATAGCCGTCATCGTTAGTCCTCACTGTCGGCAGCAGCAGTGGCGCTCGCCAGCAATCTATACAACTCATCTACATCACTGAATAATGGTGTAGCACCCTCTATAGCATAACCTTCGCTACTGAGTTTGTGTAAGATAGCTTTATCTAGTGTATTGTCACCATCTTCTAGCGTTTGTTGAGCTTTAATCAGTTGCTCTTCAGTTAACTGGCCTTCGATTAGCGCTTCGACTAAGCTTTTGGCAGAAATCACTAAATAAGAAGCCATAAAATAAGCTGCTTGAGCGTTTTCCAACCATTTACCCATGATTTCACTATCTTGATGAATTGGAAATATCAAATCGTAGAGGTCATATTGATCTATACGAGGATGGGTTGAACCGCTCGCTAAAGGTTTGAGTTGACGAAGTCCGATATCAGATTTTAATACTCCGTAAATGTACCATCCATTAAGCTCATTTAAGGGTCTAACACACAACAACTCAGTTGAGCCAACAGAGCCTGATAGTGACTTAGGTATATAAGATATTTTGTTAAGGTAGGGACGCAATTTAGCGACAACAACTCCTTCATTTAGTATTCGGGACGTTCCAGTGACTCCACTTTTTCTGATATTCGAGGGTGATAAAGCACAAGTTCCAGAACTAATCGAGTCTAATCCAATGTATGTTGTATCTTGCGAATAATCAGAGCTTGTAGTGCCTTCAATACTAGCTACTTCTTTCAGCTTAATTGAACCACATTTTTTTAAATATAATCTTATTCGTAATCGTTCTTCATCAAATGCACCTGGGTTTAATGTATAAGACATATCTTCAATAGGTGCCATTGAATGTTTTTTGCCGGTGCTTTTATCTTTAAAAGCCTCAGGATAAAATGTTTTAAGCTGTTTTTGAAACTTAAGCTCAAGTGCCATAGCCCAAGCACGTAGTTCCTCAGCTTGGCGAACTTTATCTCCAATGTATTTTTGGGCTACCAAATGTGGGTAATAAAGACTTACATTTTTCGTATCTGTAACACCTAAGTACTGAATAATGCTACCGAGAGAATAGCGCTGAAGCTGTCCTACACCGTAATAACTAAATAAAAATGTGGATATATAATCAATATCCATATGATTTTTAGGTCTAATAGCTATGATGTGTTGAGTTATATTTGCTTTTGGCAATGATTCAGGAATTTTACATATTTTTTCACCAACACTAGCTTTTACAATAAGTAGGTCGCCAGGCAGAACCTCTGAAGCTTTAAGTTCTTCATGAGATTTGGGAGCTAAGTACACAAAGCTTTCTGTTATAACTTCAAATTGACCAACATTAGCAACTCGGAATAAAGGTATCCCTTCTTCAACATATAAACTGCTTGGAAGTTTTGAGCCGAACGGACCTGTAAAAAAATGCCCAATAGAACCTAGCTTTACGCAATTTAAGTGAGAGAGTACTTCGTCAATAACCAAATATTCAGGACGATAAAAGTCAGAATCAAGTCTTTTAGTATTTAAACTGTTTGCGGATATTTTTCTATAAAACATTATTCGCCTCGCTTGTAAGCAGAGGCAATTAAATCCAAATCATTTGGCACGCCAGCGTTATAGTCTTCGATATTATTTTTCACCAAATAACCTAGAGTGTCAGCCACCGCCATAAATACATCAGTCTGTGGCTCAGGTAAGAATTGCTCGGGCTGGTCAGGGCTGGCACGACGCTTTTGTAAATACATGATTGAAGTCTTTGCACCCGTACCAGACAGTTTAAAACAATCACTGGGTAGTGATATCACCGCTTTTACGATGGCCTTGCCGCCGACGAACTCACCTGTTTTTTCATCTTTTTTACCCATGATGTACTCACGTACATAGCGATCGCCTGAGTTACATAATATGCCATCAGGTAGCACAATCATCAGTCGTCCACCAGGTTTTAACAGTTGCAAGCAGCGGTCTATAAACAGTACAGCGGGATCAATGCTCGCACCAACTGGCTTCCAGTTGCCTTTTTTATCAGGCTTACTGCCAAGGGCTAAGCCATCAGTAGAAGGCGCTAGACTATAAATTGGTTTTTTGTCAGTGCCACCAGTTTGGCGTAAGTCGGTACGGTAGCCCGCCCATTTAGGGTTGCCGTTTTCATCAAGATATAAGTCACCAGTATCATCCCAACGCATTTTTAGATGGTCGTAATAGGCGTTATAACTGTCAGCCACCTGTTCTGTTGGTCGAAAGCCACCCAATACTTGCTCCATGTTGGCTTCATAGGTCTTTTTCGACGCTTGCCCATTTTTATTGTTAGCGAATTTTGGGGTGCCAAACGGCGGGTTAGTGCAGATAAGATCAAAACTGTTGGGCTTGAGTGCGGCGGTGGTTAGTGAGTTGTCCGTATAGAATATCTGCGCCTTTGGAGCGCCTTGCAATGCCATATTGACTCGTGCCAGCATAACCATACGCGGTGCAGCATCGGCACCCGTGAAGCCTTCATTGCGTAGTTTTTGTTTTAGTGCTTCTTTTTCACGATCGTTTAATCCACCAAGCTGAGTATCGATAAGATGGTCTAATTGACTTAATGCCACTGAGCCAAAGCCAAATGAGCCACAGGTTGGATCACAAAATCGGAAGTCGCCATTGGATAAGCGTGCGATAGCGTCATCGTCTTTAGCAATATCATTGATGGCTATCTCTAACATAGCTTGTTTGACTGGGTTAGGGGTAAGGTAAACACCCAATCCGCCTTTGGATTCAAAGTTAGCACGCAGGAATACATCGAATACTCGGCCTAATAAATCACCAGAAACATCACCTAGGGTGCCGTTTTCTTTTGCTGTGCGTCCATCATTATTGATAACGGGACCAAGGTTTTGCAAAGCTTCAAGTAAATCTTCATAGTTTTTTGGTACAGATAATCTCAAATGAGTATCGTCTGAAAAAATGGCATTTTTCGATCCGTCATCACTGGTGACAATATAATCCTTATGTGATTTAAACTCATTAAAAGCATCTTTGATTAAGTTGACCGCTTTATCACCTTCTTTTTTTACATATTGCCAATTAAATACAGAGCTAAATAGGTGCTTACTGCCCTGTTTATCAGTGAATTGAATATCGGGGTGATAAATACGGAAGCTTTCCAAAAATAACAGCTTGGCTACTTCTTCAATAATATCGTTTTTATCGTTAACTTTATCTTTAGTAACGCGATAGACATTTTCGTGAAACGCATCGAAGCGGTGCATTAGGTGTGTATAGATACGCATAGACCAGCGAAAAGTAGGATCACGCTCTAATCGATCAAAACTGTTTAGTTCCTCTAAGCTGGGAAGAACATCGACACCATGGGTACCATCAGAACCATCAGAACCAAATAAACTCAAGATACGATTATTGGTGCCATCGCTGATAACCGCAAAAACCGGCCAATCACTGTCAGTATCACTGAGTAGAGTATAAGCTAAATTATCAAACTTAGCCGTATCAGCCGCATTTTCCCAATGACCGTCTGCCAGCGCTAGTAGCATGACAGGTGGCGTGAGATTGCCTTCTACCATCCCTTGTATTAAGCCTGCTTTGGCAAACTCATGTGATGATAGCTCTAATACAGGTTGATCGAAATTTCGATGTTGTTTAACCAGTTGATTAAAGAGGTCAGTGAGTTGAGCTTGTTTATCGGTATTATTGTCTTTTGCCATGAGATGTTCTAATTCCTAAGGTTTGGTATTTTGGTTTGCAGATGGTTGTTTGATGTATTCTAAGTATCAAGTACTAAAAATGGTCCTTTGACGCTCATTTGGTGATTTTGCTCAGCCAGTTTGCGTAATTGCTGTTCAGTGATAGTCGTGCCAGCTGGTAGTTTTTTTAATACTTGTGAGAGATTCATACGCCCACCAGACTTTCGTAATAGCGCAGTTAAGTATTCTGCGATATTGGAGGTTGTTTGATATGCTGATTTAGGTTCATTTAATACATGACGCGCTGGCAAGGATGCTGACCATAGTGCTACTTGGGCGTGATTAAAACCTAAAGAGTGCCAAAGCTCCTGCTGTTCGCTAAAGAGGTCGTCTGCAGACTTTTTGGACGTCTTAAATTGATTAACCAACTGGTTAAGCAGTGAGTTTTGAGTTTCCTGATTCATAGCTATTCCTTGATTGCAGGTTGTTCAGTTTGCTTTAACATCCAATCATCAAGGTCGCTCCGTTTAAAACGCCAAGCATTCCCTACACGGAATCCTGGTAACTCATTACTAGCTGCTAATCGATAGATAGTCCTTTCATTGACCTTGAGGTATTCGGCCACTTCTTTGATAGTCAAAACTTCATTGTCCATGACGAATAGCTCCTAATTATGTCGAAAGAGTACATATAAGTACAGTCTATACTAGCGGCTAGCCGTGTCAATCAATTACGCAGTATTTAAGAGCAGGCAAGTCTTAATATTATTTTTGAAAAATAATATAGTTAAACAAAAAACCCGAGACCTGTATCAAACAGATTTCGGGCATTTAGGAAAATGTGTACTCCAATATTTTAGAAAATACCTAGATACCTTGTATTATCTAAAATAGAGGTAAATGCTACGATAAATAACGTGAAAAAGCGTCTTGGAAGTCGTTGATATCGTAACCCTTGCCACGTACTTCATTACTGCGTAAGTCATGCGCCCTGATATCTTTGGATGAAATTTTGAATTCACTCAATCTTTTAGCGATTTGTCGTAAAGTGATAGGCTTTCCATGATTTAAAGTTGACCAACTCATTTCTGGGTCTCGACGTAACTCAGTT
>NZ_PJAT01000144.1 GCF_002836715.1 Psychrobacter sp. 4Dc | reverse complement strand
TAATGAGCTTATGAATTAGTCATAAAAAAGGCCATCCTATCTAGGGTGGCTTTTTTTTATGATAAAGAATAAATAATGTATTCACTTACTTATATAATCTAAGTACAACCAAATGATGAGACTAATTAAATGAAAGGAACATCATGTTTGCGATAGAAGTATTACCAACGAATGCATTAAATTCCGAAAACGTTATTCAAACTGTTGCCAATATAGAAGCAATGGTGCAACCAGATGATGCTTGGAACCAGAAAACATTGGTTGAGTTGCTTGAGCAGGACAGTATTCGTCTGCTGATTGCTTACGATCAAGCCAAAGAAGAGAGCGTCTCTCATCGTGAGATAGTTGGCTATTGCTTATATCAAATGACTTTTGAGCAAGCAGAAGTGTTGCGTATCGGAACTGATCCAGAGCACCAACGAAAAGGCATTGCTTCGCAGGTATTGAATAGGCTGCATGAGCTGTTACAGCTCAATCAGGTCGAAAGTCTTTTGTTAGAAGTACGTGCCGATAATACAGCGGCGATAGCGTTATACGAGCAACAGGCATTCAATATTATTCATAAGCGTAAAGGATATTATAAAATGCCACATAAACCAGCAGTCGATGCATTAATCATGCAGCATACTTATATTTAATGAAGTGAGTAAAGCTTAGGGCATGTCCTCAATTCAAACGAGTGTCCTCTAAATGGGCTAAAAATAGCTAAATTTTGCCAAACATCGTCAAATAGTTGGTCAATATCTCGATATTATCTGCACTATTTTCCTCGTTTGACGGCAATTTATCTCATTTTTATCACCATTTTTAAAATGAGGACACGCCCTAATAAAAAATAAGTGATTATGATAAAGGTGGCTATAGCAGCTACGATATAAGAGCAGCATTAACTAAGGTTTAAGTTTTATTGCAAAGGAATTTTCTTTTTACAGACTTCCACATCAAGCTGATAATCACTATCTGCTTTCATTCGACCTAAAATATCCAAGCGTTCGCTCAGTAGCTCCACCATTATGCTGATATTGGCTTGCTGTTTTTTGACTTGTTCTAATTTTTGCTGAGTGAGTATGAGCTGCGAATCAATATCCAAATGACCATCATAATAATCATTTAGACTGTTTTTGATTTCGGTAAGGGTGAAGCCAATAGCTTGCGCGCTTTTGATTAGTTCTATGCGTTCGATACATTCTGGATGAAATTCGGTATATAAACGTGAGCCTGCCTGACGCTTGCGAGATTTTAGTAGGCCTAATTGCTCGTAATGGCGAACCGTATCTTTGGTCGTATTGGCCTTTGCTGCTAGCTCACCAATCAATAGAAACGATGTATCAAGTGCCATAATAACCTCTTATTTTTTTCGCTATGATAATCATAACTCTAGTTGCCACGGCGATTCGCTATCCAGTAGCGATACGGATAACGGTTTATGAGAGTGCTTTTGCCATGGCACAGACTGGCTGCCTATCAAGTTGTCTAACTGAGCTAGGAAATCAGCACGCGGTAAAGTAGTCGCACCTAAGCTCATCAAATGATCGTTCGGTAACTGACAGTCGACGAGTGCGACATTACTTTGTTCACACAGGCGCATCAGACCCCAAAACGCTAGCTTTGACGCATTAGATGCTCGGTGAAACATTGATTCGCCAAAATAGATGCCGTTTATCTTTAACCCGTATAATCCGCCAATCAGTTGACCTGCCTCGTCCCAAACTTCAATGCTATGAGCAAAGCCTTGCGCATGCATTTTGGTATAAGCTTCGATCATCTCATCATGAATCCAAGTATGCTCACCTTCAGGCTGATTGTCATTAAGTCTATCGCTACGTGGTAAGCTACAGGAATGTATGACATCGTCAAAAGCTTGATTAAGCGTCACTTGCCAACGTTCGCGATTTGATTGCTTACGTAGAGACTTACTCGGTTGATAGGCCGAAGGAACGATCACACAACGCGGCTCAGGGCACCACCAAGCAATAGGCTCATCTTCATTAAACCAAGGAAATAGCCCCTGAGCGTAGGCTGATATCAGCGTTTCAGGCGCTAGGTCACCGCCCATCGCGACGATACCAATACCATCAGGATCGATAGAAATGGGATCGGGAAAGTCATAACGCCCAAGACTTTTTAAAGTCTCAGGCGTGATGTGTTTATCGTGCTGTTGAGTAAAGTTGCCCATTTAGGCTTCTTTATCTGCAGTTAAGGTTGAATCATAAGTGTGATCACGAGCGACGGTTTCGCCCAGTGCATCCAAGTACTTTTCAGCATCCAGCGCAGCCATACAGCCAGTGCCAGCAGAAGTGATGGCTTGACGGTAGACGTGATCTGCTACGTCACCTGCGGCAAACACACCTTCAATACTGGTCTGAGTGGCATTACCATTCAGGCCGCTATTAACGATCAGGTAGCCATCTTTCATGTCTAATTGACCTTTGAACAAGTCAGTGTTTGGCTTATGACCAATAGCGACAAACATACCCATTGTGTCTAGTTGTTTGGTACTACCATCAATCATTGATTCGATGACGACGCCATTGACGCCCATGTCATCACCGACCACTTCTTTTACTTGGTGGTTCCATTCGATTGTGACATTACCGTTTTTGGCTTTTTCAAATAGCTTGTCTTGCAGGATCTTTTCAGAGCGTAGGCTGTCACGGCGATGTACTAAGGTCACTTCAGACGCAATATTAGATAAGTACAAAGCTTCCTCAACCGCTGTATTACCACCACCAATCACCGCAACTTTTTGGTTTTTATAAAAGAAACCATCACAAGTGGCGCAGGCTGATACACCAAGCCCTCTGAATTTGGTTTCTGACTCTAGTCCCAAGTACTGTGCAGAGGCACCAGTTGAGATAATGAGCGCATCACAAGTATAGCTACCGTTGTTACCTGTCAATTGAAAAGGACGCTCATTTAGGTTTACTTCATTGATGTGATCGTAGACCAGTTCAGTACCGAAGCGTTCTGCATGTGCTTTCATACGTTCCATCAATGCAGGACCTGTCAAATCATGCGCATCGCCTGGCCAGTTGTCGACTTCGGTAGTGGTGGTTAATTGTCCACCGACTTCCATACCAGTAACCATAACTGGCTTAAGGTTAGCGCGTGCTGCATAAACTGCTGCAGAGTAGCCAGCAGGGCCTGAGCCTAAAATAATGAGCTTTTCGTGACGTGGAGCAGTAGTGTCAGTTGCCATGAGTTGTTCCTTGCTAAATATACGAATTAAAAATGTAAGTTATAAATATAATAAAAGACGAATATCAAAAATGACTACGAATATGCTTCTTCTAATTGCTGTGTGATAATAACATAAGGGCACAGCGCACAAAGTGCAAGTTTGCTAAAACAAACACAGGTATCATTAGAATCAAAGAATAAAGAGCTTTGGAACATAAGTGCAAAAACAGAGACTATTTTATAGAATTTAGGCAATACAGTTAGCCATATTTTGCCACTCGTGTTTCGCTAACCAGCTGTTTTCTTGCACAAAGTGTCTACTGATTTACTTTCTTACACGCTTTCTTGATAAGACTGTCGCCACTGCACCTATGTATTTGTTATTATAAGAAGTTATGCCAAGTGTAGTAGGAGCCAAGCGATAACGGTTGTTTCAAGGCTCTATGATCGGCACATGCCAAACAAACACTCCGCTCGGTATATTTATGTCAACACTTTATGTCAGCATGATTAGGCTTAGTCATGCATTGGCGACCATTTAGTATTAATAACAAGGCAGATCTTACGTGATATCAGCACCGCTTATTGAGTATTTAAAAAAGGGAATGTTTACCCTCCTTGGGTTAATAATGGCCGTTTATCTGTTTGTCATTTTGATGACTTACACAGGCAACGATCCTAGCTGGTCGCACATCAGTAGTGATATGACCACGATTAATAACA
The DNA here is from genome assembly GCF_002836715.1 of Psychrobacter sp. 4Dc. Lineage (GTDB taxonomy): Bacteria > Pseudomonadota > Gammaproteobacteria > Pseudomonadales > Moraxellaceae > Psychrobacter. The sequence continues at coordinate 22,341 of NZ_PJAT01000144.1, read as the reverse complement.
TGGGCGGCGAGGCAGGCGCATGGTTATCCGATTTGCTTTATAGCTTTTTTGGGTTTGGTGCTTGGTGGTTTTTGGCGTTTGTGGTGTACGAATCTATCTTAATTTGGTGGGAAAACAAGCCAACGTTTTGGCTCATGCGATTGGTCGCTTATGTGTTTTTACTATTAAGTGCTAGCGCATTATTTGCACAATTGGTCTCTTTAGTTCAACAAGTCACAAACCCTGACGCAATCGGTCTCGAAGGTGTCGCTGGTGGTATCATCGGGCTAGAATTACAGGCGCGTTTGGCACAGCTACTATCGCAGTGGGGGAGTGTGGTTTTCTTAGCAGTGTTCGTTGTGATTACCGCTACGTTTGCCTTTAATATCCATTGGATGACGATATATCAAAAGGTTCGGGCGCTGTCGTGGCTTGGCTCAGGTGTAAAAAGTCAGGATGCTATTGAAGCTACTGAAACGAGCATTGCATTACAAGATGATAGCCAGAACTTAGATGAACCGGTAGATAAAAAAGTAGAGCATAAGCAGCTGCCACTTGAGTTACAGTCTGCGGAAAATACTAGCGGTACTCAAGACGTCAGCAGTAGTGGGCGTTTCGGCAGTGTATTGTCAGACTTTTTGGCAACATCAGGATTGGCAGATAGTGTCAAAGCCTCTGTCATCGCAGCAAAAGCAGCGGCGACACCTAATAGCTCAAGAGGTGAGCAGGCAAATACCGATACAGAAAAGTTTAAAGCTGCTACTGATAATACAGCCGACAATGCAGTCCAGCCATTAGTTTCAAACTTGACTGCACCTGTTGCTCGAAAAGTTGAGCCAAGCTTTGCGTGGAATGATGCCAGTACGGTCGATGATTTACTTGCAAGTGAGCAGATGGCTTACAGTGCTAATGGCATGGACAGCTCGGCTATGCCTATACCCAACTATTCCCAAACGGGTACTAGTACCACAGCATCGTTAGAGAAAGCAGTACCTGCTACTGCAGTAACTACCACGACGGAAGCGGCTGCTCAACCAGATATAAATGATAAAGAATCATTAGCTCAGTCATCAGTTGATGAGTCAGTGAGTAGTAATTTAGCCAGTCAGCCAGTCATTGAACCTGCTGAGTCTAAAATCTCTACGACACATGAGACTGCAGAAGTAGATAAATTAGCAGAAGCATGGTTGGCAGAGCATGCTGATATATCAGAACCTACAGAATCTGTTGTAGAAACGTCTGAAGACTCTAAGCCTGTTCAGGAAACCGTAGCAGCTGAGTCGGTAGTGCAAGAGAAGACTCCAGAACCTATTGTAGAAGAGCCTATTAGCTTTGCGCAGGGATCTGCCAATCAATCGTCTGATACGCCTGTAGAGTTGCCACATACTGAAAAGACAGCAGTAGCCCCTGAGCCTGAAGTTGCTCCGGTAACAGTAGAGACTGAGCCTGCATTGCCAGATGTGCCAGATGTGTCAGACATGACACCAACCAATACGCCTCCTGCCAATCCAAAAGCAGCGCCAACGGTGGAAGCGACCAGTCCAGTCTCGAATATACAGCCTGAGCCTAAAACGTCCGCGCAACCATCTGTTAGTTTTGCTGTCCCAGAGGGCGATAGCAGCAACCATATCACTGATATGATGCCAGAGGACGACAGTGATGACGACATTAATGTACCGGTCATGCCTCATATTAGTGATGATGCAGCTTTTAGTCAAAAGTCACGCTCGATGCAAACGGCAGCTTATCGCAGCAGCCTGACGCCTATTCCAGAAGTGTCTATATTGGATAAGCCAGATCCTGATCGTAAGCCTAGCTATACTGTGGCTGAGCTTGAAAAACTGTCTGAGTTATTAGAAATTAAACTACAAGAATTTAACGTAAAAGCCTCTGTGGTTAATGCTATTCCAGGGCCTGTCGTCACCCGTTTTGAAGTAGAGTTGGCTGCTGGGGTGAAGGCTAGTAAAGTCACAGGTATCTCGCGTGATTTAGCGCGCTCACTATCGATGGCTTCTTTGCGTGTGGTAGAAGTGATTCCGGGTAAACCGTATATCGGTATCGAAGTGCCTAACAAGAAACGTGAAATGGTACGCTTGATTGAACTGCTCAATACAGAAACGTTCAAAGACCCGAAAGCGCAGATTAGCATGGCAATGGGTAAAGACATTGGTGGTAACCCAATCATTACCGACCTTGCGCGTGCGCCGCATATGCTAGTCGCTGGTACCACAGGTTCTGGTAAATCAGTATTGGTCAACTCAATGCTACTATCGATGCTACTCAAATATACACCCAATGAGCTGCGTCTTATCTTGATTGATCCAAAGCAGCTTGAGCTTGCTAACTATAATGATATTCCGCATTTGCTAACGCCAGTAGTCACAGATATGACGGAAGCGGCCAGTAGCTTGTCATGGTGCGTGGCAGAGATGGAACGTCGCTATCAACTGATGAGTTTACTCAAAGTGCGTAAGCTTAATGAGTTTAATAAAAAGGTCATTGCTGCTGAAAAATCAGGTAATCCAATGCTCGATCCTCTATGGCGTCCAAATGACAGCGTAAGTATTAGCCAAGCACCCAAGCTAAAAACACTACCCATGATTGTCATTGTCGCGGATGAGTTTGCTGATATGATTATGCAAGTTGGTAAACAAGCCGAAGAGCTCATCACACGTTTGGCGCAAAAATCGCGTGCTGCCGGTATTCATTTAATGCTAGCGACTCAGCGTCCATCAGTCGATGTCATTACTGGTCTGATTAAAGCCAATATCCCAGTGCGTGCGGCACTACGAGTCAACTCAAAAGTCGATTCACGTACGATTTTGGATAGTGGCGGTGCTGAGGACATGCTAGGTAACGGTGATATGTTGTTCTTGGGGCCAGGGCAAATCGAGCCAGATCGTGTACATGGTGCTTACGTTAGTGACGAAGAAGTTAACCGTGTCTGTGATGCGTGGCGTGAGCGCGGCGCCCCTGATTATATTGATAATATGGCAGGCAATTTTGAATTGTCTAGCCCAGGCGGTGGTAGTACAGCCAATGCCTCTGGTGAAGATGATGATTTATATAATGATGCCGTGGCCTTCATCATGGAAACACGTAAGGTTTCTGCTTCAAGCATTCAGCGTAAATTCAGCATCGGCTACAATCGTGCTGCGCGTATTGTCGACTCTATGGAAGAAGCTGGATTAGTCAGCTCGATGGGCAAAAGTGGCAAACGTGAACTATTGATGTAGATAAATACTATCCTTAAAAACTGGTTTTAATTAGTTATCTTTAATGGTTCATATTAGAATAAGTATCAAAAGTATTAACTGCACCTGCTGAATATATAGGAAGGTTTTATGAAGAAATTGGTATCCATTATTATCATTATGTCTTTAGGTGTCTCCGATATAGCGTTTGCTGATACGTTCCAAAAGCATATGTACTGCTCTAAGCCTAGTAAGCCCTACAATTTTACATCCGAAGCCCAGTACAATAGGTTTGTCGATGACGTTAATAAATATCAAATTTGTATTAACGACTTTGTTGAAGAACAAAACCGGGGAACTAAAAATCATCAAAAATCTATAAACAATGCAATTGAAGAGTGGAATAGGTTTGTTCAGTTCGAATTGAAATAAAGTTTTAAATAATAGAAAAGTCGAGCAAAGTTGTTTGACTTTTTTTATGTGTAACTATAATTAAGAACGTAAAATTTAATCTTATTAAACACTATCAAACTAGGGAAGGTTAGTTATGTTTAAAGAATATACTCAATATGATGGACTAGCCTTAGCGGTATTGGTCAATTCAGGTGAGGTAAGCGCGAAGGAATTGCTAGATGCTGCTGTCCATCAAGCCAATCAAATCAACCCTAAGCTAAATGCTATCGTGCATCGTTTTGATGAGCGCGCTTACAATGCTGCGCAGGCGGGTTTGCCTTCAGGTGTGTTTACTGGCGTGCCGTATCTGCTAAAAGATTTATCATTTAGCTTCGCCGACGAGCCGATTACGATGGGCAGTCGCAGCGTCAATATCATCTCAGAAAAAGACAGCGAAATCGTCAAACGGATGAAGGCGACAGGTGTTAATACCTTTGGCAAGACTAACACTCCTGAGTTTGGTTTGATTATCACCACTGAGCCAAAAGCGCATGGTGCTACTCACAATCCTTTTAAAAAAGGCTATAGCTCTGGCGGCTCGTCAGGGGGCAGTGCAGCAGCAGTTGCGAGTGGTATTGTACCGATGGCAGGCGGCGGTGATGGTGGCGGCTCGATACGTTTTCCATCTGCTTGGTGCGGTACGTTTGGGTTAAAGCCAAGCCGCGGACGCAATCCAATGGGCCCTAATCTTGGTGAAGGTTGGGAAGGCGCCGTTGCTGACCATGTCATTACGCGTTCGGTACGCGATAGTGCAGCGATGCTAGATGCCACTAGTGGAGCAGAGATTGGTGCCCCTTACGTTATTGCTCCACCAGACGGCACGTTTCTGCAAGCGGCCATGCGTGCACCGCGCCAGCTAAAAATTGCTTTGCATCAGCAGCCTTTGATAGCCAATACGACAGTGGACAAAGAAGTGTTGGCGGTACTTGAGCAAACGGCTAAGCAACTAGAGTCTATGGGTCACGAGGTAGTACCAGCTGAGCCAAACATCAATATCGATCAGTTTTGGCATGACTTCATCGTTGTGGTCTGCGCGCATACGGCTTTTACGATTGATAATATCGAGCGTGAATTTGGGGCTGACCAGATCAAAAACCTAGAGCCGCAAACCTATAATATGGCACTGCTTGGGCGTTCGCTATCAGCGGTTGATTTGGCACACGCCAAACATGGCTGGCATCATAGCCAGTATCAGACAGGTCTATTACTAGAAGACTACGACATGATTTTATGCCCGACTGTACCCACGCCTGCAGTAAAGCATGGTGTGTTACCGCCTAGCCGTATGGATGAGGTGATGATGCGTAGCGCCGAGGTGCTTAACAAGGGCTTTAATATGGGTAGATATGCCTTTAGCTCAGGCATGATAGAAAAGCTCAGCGCACCTGTATTAGGTAAGATGGGTTTTACGTTATTGGGTAATGTTACAGGGTTACCCGCAATGTCAGTACCCGTTGGTATGAGCAAAAAAGGCCTACCGATTGGCATGCAATTAATCGGGCGCATGAATGATGAAGAGACATTATTCAGCGTGGCGGGCGAGATGGAGCGCGCAGGTTTATTTACCAAACACGCTTTTGAGAAGTAAGGTTAAGCTCTAGTGTTCGTATTGGTCGCACTCAATCAAAGCGATAGATATCCATACCCAAACTATGATGGGCCATACTTTGATGAACGACAGAGACGCGCTGACCAGTACCTAGTGCAAAAAACAACGGTAGCAAGTGCTCATCACTTGGATGAATGTCCTTGTAGTCTGGATACTGCTGCCAGTCGAGCGCCGTGGGAATGTCTATTTTGAGCTGCTGCAACAACCATTGCTTAAACGTTTTGGCTGCTTGATCGATGCTGTCAGCTTCCCAGCGCAATGCTTGCAAATTATGCGTAATGTTACCTGAGCCAATGACGAGAATTTGCTCATCACGTAGATGTGCCAATTGTGCGCCTAATTGATAGCAGGCAATACTGTCATAATGCTGTGGCAGTGATATCTGTACGATAGGTACATCGGCTTCTGGATACAGATGTCTGAGGGGCGCCCACACACCATGGTCACAGGCACGCACTGGATTGACACTACAAGTGATACCACGTGCAGTCAGCTGCTGAGCAAGTGTCTCAGCCAGCGCTGGTTGGCCTATAGCAGGATACTGAATGTCGTAAAGTTCAGGCGAAAATCCTGAAAAGTCATGCCACGTCTTTGGCTGTGGATTGCTGCTAATCTCTAGCTTTGCTGACTGCCAATGCGCTGACATAATGACGATGGCACGAGGCTTGGGTAAGTTTTGACCGATTCGTGCCAGTGCGCTGGTCGTAGCAGACTGTTCAAGTGCAAGCGTGGGCGCGCCATGCGAGATAAATAGCGCTGGTAGCTTAGATATATTGGGCGCTACATCAGACGTATTTTCCCATACGGCAGCCGCTGTGATAGGCGTTTGCACACTATGATGGTCATCACGTTGATGAGAGGGCTTAGAGGCGTTGGGTGTCGCGTGTTTTGGATATTTCATGTTGCATTTATTAGGGCGTGCACCAATTTTTCAATCTATTCTGCGACTGATGTTCCAAATCAAAAAAATAGCTTAGTATTTTATTTAATTACCACGGTGATAAGGGTGATTATTGTTGATACTCATCGCGCGATACAGTTGTTCCATGAGTACGACGCGTACTAGCGGATGCGGCAATGTCAGTGCTGACAATGATAATTTTGCATCGGCCTTTGCCAATACTTCTGGTGAGACGCCGTCTGCACCGCCGATGACCAAGGCAATATCATCGCCTTGCAGCATGCCATCAGCGAGCTTATCAGCCAGTCCTTCGGTCGAAATCATCTTGCCTTTGACATCTAATACCCACAATTGCTCTCGGCTTGATGCATTATGAGCGGCTAATATAGCCTGACCTTCTTGCTCACGGTACTGTGCCAAATTAGCATCTGAAGGATTTTTTGCCCGCTTGGCAGCCGCAATTTCGACAATTTCTGTGCTTAGCATTGGTTGAATGCGTTTGTAATATTCGTCAAAACCCGTCTGTACCCAGCTAGGCATTTTATTACCAACGGTCAAAATCCTTACTTTCATAATACTTACATCTCGATAATTGAATTCAAGCTTATTAGGCCGTGTTCTTAATAGTTGTATCGTTCTTTATTGTCTGCAATTTACATTAGAGGATTAATCGTCTCTGATACGTTGCTATTCGTGTTTTGATCATCGTCGCTTTTACCACTTTGGCTTGGCTTTGGAATGACAGTCAGCTTTGCGTCAGACTCAAAGACAATGGCTTCGACATCATCAAAACTATTAATCCCTTCAGAACGCATGGCACACTCGATTTCTTGACGCGTCAAGCGCTCATCACGCATGGCGTCTGGCAAAAACTGCCCTTGATAAAAAACGATACGCGGCTCTGATAAAATAAAGTTACTAAATTGCGGTGAAATAGCCGCATATTTGGTCACCACAAATTGTAATAGGTACAGCACTAAAATCGACGAAACCCCTTCCACAAAGGGAATGTCTTTGAGCAAAATCGTACTGGCACCTAACGAGCCGATCATGACCGTTACGATCCAATCGAAGTTATTGAGCTGCGACGTCGAGCGTTTGCCAGAGATTTTGGTAACTGTCACGATCAACACGTAGACCATAACAGTTGTCAAAACAATACGACCAAGCTTGTCTATGCTGTCAAAAAAGATCATGTCCATAATGTTCGCTCCTATTATAAAGGTAAAACAAGTCATCGCTAAAACTTTACTTACTAGGGCGCGCCTTACTTTGTCTCATTTTTAGTACTATTCTTAAAATAATGACACGCCCTAAACTTAGCCTAACGGATTTTACGCATTAGCAGGGGAAAACTTTGTAGCACCTTGTAGATGATGGTTTGTACTTACGTTGATTTGCGTATAGGGTCTAATAATCGATTGATAGACCATAGACTGATTCGCGCACTGACTAGAGTGAGAACCAGCATCAGCATTAGTGATGAAAGCAGGGGCAGTGGACGCTGCATCGCCATCTCAAACAGTACCTCACGGCTTATCGTATCAAACAGCCAAAACCAGATGGCTGAAAAATAAATGACCGTCAGCATCCAGACAATCACAACCCCACCAAACATCAATTTATTAATCTCATCTCGCGCTAATGCTCGCTTCTGATGTTTGATAAATTTACTAACAGCGATATAGGCACCTACGATAATAGAAACCACCATGACCAATTGTGGATTGAGCGCAAGTTTGGTCTGTATCATCATAAATATGGTACTGGCGAGCGTGTATCCAATCGCAAAAAAACCGACATATCGTGCCATTTTGGGCTGCACTTGTACAAGCGTCTGAGGTTTGTTGAGACTGGTTGTCTGGCGTGACATAAGCTAACCTTTATAAAGGTAAAAAATAGAGTATTGATAATAAATCGACTTAAAGCGTTAATTAAAATATCAACGCTGTGCCGTCCAGTCGAGCATGGCATCTAATACAGGCCTTGCTGCATAAGGATTTAATGCTTGATCAGTATTGATTATGCCGACGACAACGTAATCCTGTCCTGACAGTCCTTTGACATAACCTGCCATTGAGGTGACGTTATTTAACGTACCAGTTTTTATCCATGCGCGGCCAGTGGCTGTTGATTCAGGCAAGCGATCGCTATGGGCGGCAATAGTGCCACTAACCCCAGCGACCCCTAACGAATCGACATAGGCTTCAAAATTTGGTCGACTATAAGCATAAGTCAGTAGCTCACTTAGGTTGGCGGCAGTGATAGTACACTCACGGCAAAGTCCTGAGCCATTGGTCAAATGAGGCGGCGGTGTACTGAGGTTGGTTTGCCACCATTGATTGATGGTTTGTAAGGCTGCTGGATAGTCTGTCGTAGTAGGCTTACCAAACTGATATAAGCTATCAGCCTTTTTACCATTAGATTTAACAGCCGCTACTTTATTATCCATCTCATTACTAGCTTTGACTTCATGACTGCTTGGACTAGTCGCAGTTGTGCTAGAAGGTATTGGATGAGTCAGCCTTCCTTTATCGTAAGCGCCTATAGATAGCGCCACTTGCTCAGCCATGACATTGTTTGAGAAGTGGTTAATGTCATGAATCTGCTCGGTTAAATTCAACGACGGATAGCTGACCATAGGTAGAGGCGACATCGCGATAGCCGTAAGCCCGTGCGCTCGTTTTGTTGTCTTGGTCACATCGTAAGAGGTTTCTTGCGAGATGACCTGCCCACTCAAAGTATTCCCCAACGCTTGCCATTTGGCAGCGATGACGTGTGCCGCAAACTCTTTGGCATTGGGATACGCCACATAAAAGATATGCTCGCCGCAGCTCTCTGGCAGACTGGCATTTAACACAAGCTGCGTGTTTTGCCACTGCGGCGCTAGGCTATAGCTTGCTTGCCCACAACTGGCTGCACGGGTATTGATTGTAGCAGGCAGCTGATAATTGGCTAACCGCGGCTTATAGGTCACGCTTGCCTGGCCATTATCCTGAGGGTAAGTTTTGATACCAATGGTGCTAAAGTTAACCAAAAACCCATCAGGACTAGCGTTATAAGGGCGTAGCGGTGAGTTATCAAAGGCGGCTGGATCTTTACTAACATTATTAAAAACTGCGCTGTCGATGATGATGTCACCATCGATATGACGAATACCTGATGCTTGCACTTTATACAGCAATTGCTTCAGACGTTCGTGGGTCATTTTGGGGTCGCCACTTCCTTGAATAATCAAGTCACCATGTAGACGGTTGCCGATGACAATACCTGTGTGATAAACCCGTGTATGCCACACAAAATCCGCCCCTAAAGTGTCCAAAGCGATAAAGCTAGGCACGAGTTTCATGGTGCTGGCAGGCGTCCGAGGGATGTCAGACTGGTGATCTAGCAAAGGCGAAAATGAAATCTTTATAGAGGTTTTATTATTACTTGCCGTATCTTGGGCTTTGGCATTCTGATCAAGTTTATGCTGAGGTTGGTCAGGGATAACCGTTGGAATGCTCTCTACGCTCTGATAAGTATAAGGGTCATCAGTATAAGCATGTATTTTTTGCTCGTGCTTCTCAATGGTGCGCTGCTCTATGGTGCGCTGCTCTATGGTAATTAACGCGCTCTGATGGCTCGGATCGCTGCTACTTGTATCCGTAGAGGCGTTCGTAACTGGATGCTCAGATACTATAGTAGTTGCAGATTGGCTGTCAGATTCATCATTATCAATGACTTGAATAGGAGTAGGCAGACGGCTGGCAGCCTTGTCACCCACAGGTGTAATCACGATGCTGATATCCGCTTCTGTTAGATCGGCACGTGCCAAGGCTTTTTGAATGGCTGCTGGCAACACGGCTTGTGCATGTATTGGCGCTACTATAACTGCTGCCAATAACGCTAACCTAGATAGACGTTTACTAGGTTGGTTCAGCGGTCGCAAATGACGACAAAGCGTATCAATTTTGGTTGCAGCAGTAGAGTAATGACGGCGTTTAGAAGGGTATCGCATGAGCATCTTTCATCAGGTGGCAAAAACAGCCTATGGTAACATGAGTTGCTGTTTTCGCGCACGATGCCAGCAGCACAATTTTAGGGCGTGTCATCAATCTGAACAATAAAGTTTAAATGGGCTAAAAATGGCTAAATCTTTGCCAAACTGCGTCAAGTAGCTGGCTAATATCTCGATATTATCTGTACTCCTTTCCTTGTTTGACTACCATTTACTTCATTTTTATCACCATTTTCAAAATGAGGACACGCCCTAGCGATAATGACGCCCTTATTTAGATAACTAACTCTAACTATAGATTGAACTGAGAGCATGACTTGCTGCTAACGCACATGTAAAAAAGCCATCGCCGTCATAACAGCATCGTTATAAGCATCATGCGCGCCCAGTTCAGGAATATTGTAATGGGCTAATATGCGATTCAGATGTTGGGCTTGGCCAGAAAGCCCTTGTGTATGTCCGCTGATACGCCGACTGTACAGGTGCCGCAAATCTATGACTTCGTTTGGTAGCGAGGTTCCCATATAGCGTTTTACCAAAGGATTTAAAAAAGCCATGTCTAGCTGTGTGCAGAATCCAACGATTGGTCGATTACCTATGAATGGTAGCAGCAGTGCCAACATGTCATCGTAACTCATGCCATGCTCAACATCGGCGGTACGCAAGCCATGAATGACAATAGTGTCGCGGTCTGGCATTACAGGAGGTCTGCAAACCAAGTGCATGCCATTACCCGTGTCGATGGTATTGCTATTAATATGTATCGCTGCTACAGACAGCAGGTGATGCTTTTTGGGGTTCAGTCCTGTCATTTCGCAATCAATCGCCACCCACTTCTCAGCCGAAGGTGTCGTAAACATTGAGGCCAGCTCTGGACGCTGCAATTGCGTCTTTTGCCAAGCGCAAGATAACTGCTGTAACCAGCTCATATTAATCGCTCATCTATATATGTCATTTTTGTATTTGTAAAATTTCTGTATTTATGAAGCCTCTATATTAAGACGGCCACACTTATGCGATTTCTAGTTGATAGCGTTGACGCAGCTGATTCTTAAAGCTTTTGACCACCGACAGACACTCTTTGAGTAGGTCACGTTCAAGCGCAGTCAAAGTCGTTGGATCCACTTGCCGTGCATGCTTATCATCGGTTGAGAGCGCCACAGATAAGCGCTGCGCCATAAAAAACTCTAGCGCTTCTAGTAAAGTATCGGCACGCTCTTGGGTCATAGCATCACCCTGTACCAGAGCCTTTAAACGCGCCTTGGTACTAGGCACATCGAGCACATTGTTTTCTAATGCTAAAGTGCGGATGCCATGAACCAAGGGAAAGATACCGGCTTTTTTTAGGTCAATATCAGATGATGCTGATTTACCACCTAGTAAAGGTACAAACTTCTGCCACCATTGATTAACATCACCAAACTGTAGCGCTGCCCGCGCAAACTGCCTGACAAACATAGGATCTGCTTGTTGATGAGCAAGTTCTAAGTGCTGACGTACTTGAGTAAGCAGTGACTCATCGCCGCAGACGTATTCAGCATCTAGTATCGCAGACAAGTAAACACCATGCATCGGGTCGGAGTTCCTAAACCATAGGTCAATTTGTGCAGTGTATTGCTTGAGCGGTTGTCGCCACATAGGATTGGTCATCATAATATTACCATCACACAGTGGGTAGCCAAGCGTTGCTAAATGGCTATTAAAAGTATCAGCAAACTGTGCTAAATCAGGGTGTGTATAGCCATCACGAATGATGAGCGCATTGTCTTGATCGGTACGCATGATTTGCTCACCGCGCCCTTCTGAACCCATAACGATAAGGCAGGTATTAGCCATCACTTCATCAGGTACGATTAGCTGCCATAGCTTGGTAAATACCTGCGCATTTAGCGTCTGTACCATACGACTGATATTGCCGATTTTGACACCATTGTGATGCTGTGCTCGAATATAGCGCCCGATCAGCTCAACAGCGGTATCTAGGCTCGATAAGTCTTGTGCCTGTTCGATTTGAATACTAATCAGCTGTGAATGATGACCAATATGAGCGAGCATATCGCTTTGCCCAAGCACACCGACGACATTGCCACTCTTATCAATGACTGGCAGTCTATGAATACGATAGCGAGTCATGGTTAGTAGCGCATCGCCAATCTCATCACTGGCTTTGATGGTACGGAGATTAAAATTAGCATAGCGCTGGCAAGGGGTGATAGCTGGATCTTGTCTGTCACTTACCGCGCGACAAATATCAGTATCGGTCAAAATCCCTAAGAGTAATCTTGTCTCATGTTGCGCTGTTTGTGAGCTATCCGAACCATTTAAACCCTCTAAGCTATGTATCGGTCTGACCAGCACATGTTTTAATCCAGCTTTGGTCATGATGCGGGCCGCTTCGTACAAGCTATCATTGGCATCGACGATATGGACTGGTAATAGATGAACATCTATCACTGGTTGCAGCATGATTTGCTGTACTTCTTGTTGGTTGGTATAGCTGGCAGGATCTAGCGTTTTGTTATGACGTCGTTGGCGCAATGCTTTTAATCGTTCAGGCAGTTTGTCTGATAGCATTTGGCGTACCAGATGATTTTGCGCGCTGATTTTATCGATAGCATCACCAGCGACTTGGAGCAGTAACGTCTCTTCACTGGCTCGGAACTGATAGGGTTGTATAGGTGTACTTTCAGGCTCTAGCTGATTATCCTTGACCAGTGACTCAGGTAGGCGGCGGCTATCAAACCAATCATTATTGTTCAGACCGTCAGCGTGATTGCTACCGACATAGGACGCGACAAATTCACAATCTAGTGACTGCTCAATCTGTCCTTTGATGACCACATACAGACATTGCAGCTCTTCTGCAGGCAAGCTCTCGCTTTTAGCAAGGTAGCGTATTTGGGTGTTTTTTCTAATGCTTTGACGCTCGGCTAAGCTCAATACATCGAAAGGCGGTTGGCTAAAATCAAGATGGGGCATGGCATCATCCTTGATGGCATATTTTCGGTAGAGGCTTTACTATAGCATTAATAAACCAGAAAGCCTCCAATAACCACAATATAAATAGGGTTATTGGAGGCTTTTTAATATAGCGACATTTATCTCAGCTACATTAGATTTTTCTAATTAGCTTTAAGCACCTAATAATTTGCGGATACGACTGATTGCTTCTCGGCTCTCATCGACACTCGCGACCAGAGCGATACGCACATAACCTTGTCCAGGATTATGACCATCAACTTCACGTGACAAATAGCGTCCTGCCAATGCATGAATATTGGCTTGCTCATACAACGCTTTGACAAAGATTTCATCATCACCGCCAAACTGCTCAGGTACTTTGACCCAAAAGTAAAACCCAGCATCAGGCATACGTAACTCTAGCAATTCCCCAAGCTCAGACATCCATAGGGCAAACTTCTCTTGATATAGCGCTCGATTATGAGCGACGTGTTTTTCGTCTTGCCACGCAGCGATAGAGGCGAGCTGGTGTGGTATCGGCATTGCACAACCTTGGTAAGTACGATATTGCAAATAAGCCTGCAAAATTTTGGCATCACCAGCCACAAATCCAGAGCGCAACCCCGGTAAGTTTGAACGTTTGGATAGAGAGTGGAACACGATACAGTTTTTGAAATCACGGCGACCAAGGGCCGCACAGGCTTGAAGCAATCCAATCGGAGCTGTATCAAAATACAGTTCGCTATAACACTCGTCACTGGCAATAATAAAACCGTACTGATCTGACAGACGAATGAGGTATTCCCAATCATCCATTGTCATGACGGCGCCTGTTGGATTGTTTGGACTACAGACAAACAATAGCTGCGTACGCGTCCAAACGTCTTTTGGTACCGCGCGATAGTCACTTTTGTAGTCATTAGCTGATGTACAAGGGACAAAGTAAGGCGTTGCCTGTGCCAATATCGTAGCGCCTTCGTATATCTGATAAAACGGGTTGGGCATGACGACTGTAGGCGATGTGTTAGACGCTAGAGAATCGCTCTCTTTGTCAGCTACATCATGATCAACGACCGCTTGTACAAAGCTAAAAATCGCTTCACGCGTACCCATCACGGGTAATACTTGAGTATTGGCATCGACGTGATTAAGAAAAAACCGCTTCTCTAACCAGTGGGCGATGGTTTGGCGCAGCTCAAACATACCGTTTGTAGTTGGATAACGACTTATTTTGTCCAAGTTTTCGCGTAGGACGTCCAGCACAAATGCAGGGGGCTCATGTTTCGGCTCACCGATACCGAGCTTTATTTCACTGTAACCGTTGGCAGGCTTGCTATCGGCAAGCAATGTTGCCATCTTTGCGAATGGATAAGGATGGAGATGCTTTAAGTTGTGATTCATAAGTGTGATAACTATAATAGACAATTAATAATAAAGTTATAAAGAAAATTTACATTAGAGCAGTGTAGCACTTCTCTAATTTTTTGTCCTTTTCTTCTTATATCGTGAATAGGCATTTACCAAACGTAAGCTATTCATTGTATGACTACCAAATAGGTAGTCGCTCAAAAGTCTTTTGAACCTTTCATAATTTATAATCTATAACAATATAAAAAATGACTACATCACAAAAGTGGTAGATCGTTTTAAGGATAGTTTGATATGTCTAGTGTGCTAAATAATGATGATCTCATCGCTAAAGATATCAATAATGAAAAACTTGATAACAGTGTGCAGCGTTCTAACCTGTATAAGCTGCTCAAAGAGCGTGAACAGAGCTGGTGGCAAGCGCGCCAACAACTGATCGAACGTCAAGAAAAGAAAATGTTTTGGTATGGTGAAAACAGCCTCATTATGTGGCTGTTATGGCAATTGGTCGGCTACGTGGTAGTGGCAATGGCCTTGATGCTGCTCAATAATATATTTGGTATCTCATTACCGCTATGGCAATACATCTCTTTGTTTGTAATACAGACCCTATTTTTTGTCAGCGCACTTGCTGCTAAAGGCCAGTTGGAAAACAAACTGCAGCGCAAAATAGACAACGATGAGCTGATGCGCGAAGAGGCGCTCAATGAGATGATTATTTTGGCAGAGGATAGCCTGTATCCTGATATACATGCCAAGTCGCCTATTTCTTTAGAAGCATTAGACGATTATCTAGATGGACAGTTTCACCTAGCAAGCTTGCAATGTTTGCTACAAAAAGAAGTCGATGCTGGACGATTAATCATGGAGCAGCAGCCACTTGAAGTAGGTGTTTTGCCGCCAGATCTTGCTGACGATGAATTGAACGAACATGCTAGCGAGATAACTTATAGAAGTACGTTATAAAACGTACTTCTATGATGACTATCAGACTACTTTTGCTAGTTAATATTCAAAATAATGGTTAACCAAAACTATCTAGCCGTATCAAAAATATATTACGCTATTATGCTCTTTCTGAACGGTAAGACTGGCTAATAGCGCTTCCTTTAATGCTTCCAGTCTATCAGGTGAGAGTGGCTTATCGTTTTGATCACTGATATAAAACATATCCTCAGCACGCTCACCTAGAGTAGTAATACGCGCAGCATGTACTTCGATTTGCTCTTGCAAGAAAACTTGCCCAACTCGCGCCAATAGCCCTGGCTGATCAAGCGTTTCTAAGCTCATGATGTGCTGGCCTGATGCTTCATTGAACTCAAAGTTAATCACCGTTTTCACTTCAAAGTGTCTTAGTTGACGCGGCATACGCTTGTTCGTCAGTTTAAGCACGGTAGGGTCTTTGAACGAGTCAATTAAGCGTTGTTTTAGCTCTTGTTGGCTCTCCTCATCGACCAGCAATGTGCCACTAGGATCTAGCAATACATAAGAATCCAAGGCAAAGTCACGGGTCGCTGTGATAATTCGTGCATCTAAAACATCGAGATTCATCTGATCAAACACTGCCATAGTAACGGCAAATAGGTTCGTCTGATCTTGGGTGTAGACAAAGACCTGTACCGCATCAAGCGCCAATTCGCGATGTTCACGCAAAACGACCAACGGCGGACTGTCAGCATTAGAAGCCAATCCAATCGGTGGGTGATTCAAAATAGCTTCAGTATGCCATAAGATATCTTCTGCAATTTCTCGCAAGAAATACTCATCGCCCAAGTCATCCCATAGACGCAATACTTCATCGCGGTTCATATGTTGGTTATTGACATTATCTAGCATCGTCAACGCTTGCTTGCGTGTGGCACTAATCATATCTTGACGATTGGTAGGCGCATCGATATCAGCGCGCAAGATGCGCCTAGTTTGTGAGTATAGCTGTTTCATGAGGGTCGCCCGCCAGCTGTTCCATAGCTGTGGGTTGGTCGCATTCATATCAGCCACCGTCAGTACATACAGATGGTTTAGATGAGTTACATTGCCAATAAGATCAGAGAAAATAGTCACCACTTCAGGGTCTGAGATATCTTTTTTCTGTGCAGTAATCGACATGAGAAGGTGATAGCGCGTGAGCCAGCCTACTAAGTTTGCGTCAGCCAAGCTCATACCATGCGATAAGCAAAACTCAATCGATTCAGTTTGACCAAGTTCACTATGATCGCCGCCACGGCCTTTAGCAATATCATGGAACATCGCTGCCAGCACCAAAATCTCTTTACGCTCGATACGCTGAAAGATAGAGCTGACTAGAGGGAACTCTTCATGGAAGGTTGGATCTGTAAATCGATGCAAGATTCTAATTAAAAATAAAGTATGCGCGTCTACCGTATAACGATGGAACAAGTCATATTGCATAAGGCCAGTAACTTGCGCAAACGCAGGAATATAGTTACCCAATACCCCATAGCGATTCATGGTACGTAGACGATGAAACAGGTAGTTTTGTTCTTTTAAATTCGATAAAAACAACGCTTTGTGAGTAGGGTTGTCTCTATATATCTGATCGATGCCTCGCGCGGCAATTTTGAGTGCGCGCAAAGTATGGGTGCGAACTTTATCGATGCCATGCTGACCCATCAATAAAAACATTTCTAAGATAGACTCAGGGTGCTGTGCAAAAACTCGATGATGCGCAATGGCAATCTGGTTGCCAATACGATTGAATCGCGCATTTATAGGCTGTTTTTTTGGACGTTCATCGTCAGGCAGCTGCGGCTCTATGATCGTTTCATAATAATGATTGGTCAGCATCTCAGACAGTGTTGATATCTGCATCGCACAGCGATAATAGTCACGCATAAACCGTTCGACCGCAGCATTAGGCTGGTCATCAGGCTGGGTCTCGTAGCCCATTAGCTGAGCAATCTCACGTTGATAATCAAACAACAGCTTGTTTTCATTACGGCCAGTCAGTACATGTAAGTAATGTCGAATTTGCCATAAATATCCTTCGGCAAAGCTCAACTCATCAAACTCTTTTTCAGTCAAAAAGTTCTGTTGCACTAAATCATATAGCTTGCTCACGCGAAAATAACGCTTAGTGACCCAGCCGATGATATGGATATCACGTAGCCCGCCCGGTGCTGTTTTGATATTGGGCTCAAGGTTGTACTCGGTGGCATTGTGCTGCAAATAACGCGCTTTGGATTCTTCCATTTTTACATCAAAAAAGGCGCTAGGAGACCACTGTTTATTGACGATTTGAGCAGGCATGTCTTGCAATGTTTCATTGCCGATTAGGAGTCGAGCCTCTAGCTGAGCACTGGCAATCGTATGATCAAGCGCAGCCTCTAGCGCATCATTGACACTACGTACAGAGAGCGCAGGCTCTAGTCCTATATCCCATAGTAGAGCGACCAGTTTGTCGATTTTACTACTGGCATCAGCACCTATTTCACCAGGAGACAGGAGCAAAATATCGATGTCTGAGTAGAGCGATAGCTCACCGCGCCCGTAGCCACCAGTCGCAAAAAACGCCAAATCAGTCTTATCTAACTCAAACCATTTGAATAATGCAATCAATAGGCTGTCGATAGCGCAAGCGCGTGCTGCAACCAGCTGACGAATGTTAGTACCACGTTCTAATGAGCGGCTGATATCGTCGTTGATTTGTGCCAACCATTCAGGAATGCCAAGTAGATTCTTGTCTGTCACATTTTTAGCTGACAGTGGGGATGAGTCTGTCGCCACTTCACTTGGTAGTATCGGTAAAGGCGTCAAATCAACAGAGGCGATATCACAATTAAACATGAGTGTTATCCAGTTAAGAGTTTAGAAATAGAACGTTTGAGCTGAGCGCTATTGGGCATCTAATGTGCTTATGGTTAATAAAAGTCACGAATAGCATATATCAATATAGGTGCTGATAAATATATCAATAGAAGTTATCAGGTCATCTGAGTATAAAGACAAAGCGCCTATAAGCACAATACTCAATATGGACTAGGGCGTGTTTGATATTCACAAATAGGCACTGCTGATTGCTAAAACTGTTCTAGACAAGGCGTAAAACGACGGTAATGCTTGTGCCTTAACTAGGTTTACAACGCAGTATGGGGCAGTTTTAGCCTCAGCTCCAATATTAGTAGAAGGAGACAGGGCTATTTTTTGCCATTTCATTGTTAAAAATCGACGGTTAGAATGGCTAAACTTACTATTTTTAACGTCGAACTGTCTAAAAAATAGTCTCTGTCAGTGCCATGGTTGAATATCAAACACGCCCTAATTAAAGACCAAAAAAAAGACCGCCTAAGCGATCTTTGATTGTACTACTGCGTCAAAAAACTTAAATCTTCTTCGGGGCGAGTGGTAAACACTTCACAACCATTGTCTGTTACGACCATGGTGTGCTCCCATTGAGCAGACAGTTTGCGATCTTTAGTAATCGCCGTCCACTCATCAGGCAAAATCTTAGTCTGCCACGTGCCTTGGTTAATCATAGGCTCGATGGTAAACGTCATACCTGTTTTGAGCTCAAAACCAGTGCCTTTTTTGCCATAGTGCATGACTTGTGGCTCATGGTGGAATTCATCACTGATACCATGACCACAGAACTCGCGAACGATACTAAAGCGCTCAGGCTCGACAACGGCCTGAATAGCAGCACCGACATCACCTAAGCGAGCACCGTTCTTGACCACGCTCATACCTGCATAAAGAGCATCTTGTGCCACTTTGCAAATACGCTGTGCCATGATAGAGCCGTTGCCGACGATCCACATCTTTGAGGTATCGCCATAGTAACCATCTTTGATAACAGTCACGTCGATGTTGATAATATCACCATCTTTTAGTAGCTTGCTTTCAGTTGGGATACCGTGACAGACAACATGGTTGACTGAGGTACAGATAGATTTTGGAAAACCATTATAATTAAGTGGGGCAGGGATAGCCTGCTGCACATTAACAATATAGTCATGGGCGATCTGATTGAGTGCTTCGGTACTGACGCCCACTTTGACATGCTCGTCGAGCATGACAAGGACATCACTAGCGAGTTTACCGGCCACACGCATTTTTTCTATGGCTTCTGGAGACTGGATAAGGGATTTTTTAGTCATCATCGTATATCTTATAATTATGGGTTCATTGTGGATAGATTATACCATAAACGTACTAGTGACACTTTTATGTTAAGTGATAGTGAACCTATCATTATCATTGATAATAATTGCTTTACAGCATGGTGAGGGCTTATATGACTCATTAGTCAGGCTAATATATTCATATTTTGACAAATTAGTTGAATGTTGCAGGATATATAAGTAATGTAATTTTGCCTGCTAACGGAATTAGCAGCAATTTTTACTGTAGTTGTGCAGTAAAAATAACCAAATCAATGATAACAAGGATGTTGTTATGACGCTTTCTTTGTACATTCGTGCAGCTCTCACACCAAAAAAATTGTTACCGATACTGGGCTCAATCAGTGCTGGTGTGCTTCTAATGACCATGCAAACCACTTCTGCTCAAGCTGCAGGACAATACTATAATTGTGCCAATGCTAACGGTTGCAAGTTGGTGGACAGTAAATATTTCACTTCTAGTTACACTAAAACTCAATATCCAGTCGTCTTAGCACATGGACTTGGCGGCTTCACAACGCTATTTGGAGTCATTGACTATTTTAACGGGATTCCTGAAGACTTGATGAAAGGTGGCTCAGAGGTATATACCACCAAAACGTCAGCGGTCAATAACAGCGAAGTTCGAGGTGAGCAACTGCTACAACAGGTCAAGACCATTGCTGCCATTTCAGGTGAATCTAAAGTCAACTTGTTTGGACACAGTCAGGGCGGTATAGATATCCGTTATGTCGCTGGCGTCGCGCCAAAGTACGTGGCTTCAGTAACCGCGGTATCAAGCCCAGAACAAGGGTCAAAAACCGCTGATTTTGTTAAAAACGTCCTTGAGCCAAATAATACTTCTGGCGAGCCATCTAATGTCACCACCCAGCTCGTATCAGGCGTGTTTAATCTGATTGGTGGCTTTACAGATATTGGTTCTGGTATCAGTTTCAATCAAATACAAGAGCAAGATGGCTGGCAAGCGCTCGTGGCTCTATCGACCGATGGTGCTGCTAAGTTCAATGCCAAATTTCCTGCAGCAATGCCAAAAAGCTATTGTGGTCAACCGACTAGTACGGCGGTCAATGGCATCAAGTATTATTCGTTTAGCGGCGTTGGGCAAATAACGAGCGCACTTGACCCTAGCGATTACCTATTGGCCGCAACGGGCGTACCGTTTGCAGGTGAGTCTAATGATGGATTGGTATCTGCTTGCTCAAGTCGTCTTGGCTATGTGATTCGTGATAATTATAGAATGAACCATTTGGATTCCGCCGATCAAGTCTTGGGTCTGACGGCATGGGGAGAGTCTGAGCCAAAATCTATCTATCGTACTCAGGTAAACCGTTTGAAAAACGCCAACCTATAAGCTGAACTGTAAAATAATAATGTTCATTGATTGAGAAATATCGTTTATGTCAAATAACCGCCGTCCAGCCTATGTCACAGTTGCTATCATCACCGTGGTTATCATTGCCACAGCGGCGGTTATTTTATGGTTCAAGCCTGATAGCAACGATATAAATTCAACTTCAATCAAACCGTCCGTCTCCGATAATGAGACTAACGAGTCAATGACAACTGAGTTGGCTGCGGGACAAGTCGTAAAAGCGACAACGCTACCCAGCCAGTCTCAATTTGTCACAGGATTAGAAAATTTACCACGTTCATTAAAGGGTACCCAGATTGATGGTGAAATCATCATCGATGAAAATAAACAGTTAGTCGTCACTGAAGGTCTGCGGCGTTTGTTTGATTATTTTTTATCCGCCCTAGGTGAGGAAGAAGAAGCGGTTATATTTGCCCGTGTGGAGAGTTATATTCGCCATCACACACCAGAGCCTGCCGCTAGCCGAGCTGTCACTATTTTTAATCAATATGTTGCTTATCTTAAAGCACTTCCTGAGATAGAAAAGCGCTATGGTAATCTGCAATTACAGGCGACCAAAAGTGGTGAGCTGGATTTGAATGCAGTTGCCCAACAAAAACAAGATGTCGCTAATTTACGTCAGCAGTACTTTGACAAGCAAACCATCACAGCATTTTTTGGTGCAGAGGATGACTACGATAATTATAGTATAGAGATGGTCAGAATTGACCAAAATAAGCAGATGTCTGACGCACAGAAACAAGCTGCCCGTCAGGACTATATCAGTCGATTGCCAGATAATGCTACTAAAGCCAATATCATGCAACAGGCCAATATTAGCGAGTTGATGACTCGCACTGAACAGATGAAAGCTCGTGGTGCAACGCCTGAGGAGTTATATAATATGCGCCGAGAGCTAGTAGGCGCACCAGCAGCAGAAAGGCTGGCACAAGTAGATCAAGAAGACGCTAATTTTGACCAACGCTTCACCCAGTATGAAACTCAAAAAAATCGCTTATTAAGTCAAGGTGTCGATGTAGCCCAAGCGCAAATTCAAATCAATCAGCTTGAACAGCAATTATTTAATGACACTGAGCGCAAGCGTTTAGATGGTTATGCGGCATTACAACGACAGCAAGCTGTGAATAATCCCTAATTACCGTCAATAGTTATCGTCAATAACCATCGTTGATACGGATGGATAGAGTGAGCAAGATTATAGTTAGCAGCTCATTTAGGTGCTGGCAAGAGTAAGTAGTCAGATATTTGCAAAGTAGTACAAAATGCATTCCGAATAGCTACCCAGTTTATGATGACACCTCCCTGTGAGTCATGCACAATATTGCCATTGTTTAGAGCATTAAATAAAACAATAAATGAATCATAA
>NZ_PJAT01000143.1 GCF_002836715.1 Psychrobacter sp. 4Dc | reverse complement strand
AGTAATTGATACATTTATCAATCATTGGTCGCCATTATATTTATCGAAAGTTATTAATTTAAATAAATCCCTTAATCAATTATTTATCCAAAAAGGAATTACCTATGTTAAAGAAGAACTTGTTATCTATCGCAGTTGTAACCGCAGCCATGTCACTAGCAGCGTGTAACGACACTGAAACTGTTGCGGAGCCAACTGAACCAGAAGCGACTGAAGAAATGGCAGTTGAGCCAGTTGCTGAGACAGAAGCTGTTGAAGCAGAGCCAATGGCCGAAATGGACATGGAAGCGACTCAAACTATCGCTGAAATTGCAGCAGAAAATGAAAACCTAACTATCTTAACCGCTGCGCTACAGGCTGCTGGTCTTGATACTATGCTAATGGAAGAAACTAAGCATACTGTATTTGCACCAACTGATGATGCATTTGCGCCAGTACTAGAAAAACTAGGCGTGACTAAAGAAGAGTTGTTGGCCAATACAGACTTGTTAAAAACGGTTCTTCCTTACCATGTACTAGCAATGGAAGTTAAAGCGGCTGATATCCCATACGGTACTGAGATTGAAACGGCGAATGGTAAAACCATCACTATCAGTGAAGACAATATAATTACTGATGCTACTGGTAACACAGCAAATATTACTGGTACAGATATCATGGCAACCAATGGTGTGGTTCACACTATCGATGCAGTATTAATGCCTGAATAAGCTGTCTATTAACGCGTAGATTCGTAATCTACAAGTTATTTAAAGAAAGCCTAGCCATCGTGCTAGGTTTTTTTATGTCTATGAATTAAAAATAGGGGAACTGTGGTTTACCTATACTGGTACGACGACTTAATTAATATAAAGTAGTTTAATGCTAAAGCGAGCTCTATAAAGAAGACAGGCAAAATACAAAATAACAGTCAGATGTTATTTCGAATACAGATTAATTTTGAGAATAAAAGGGCAGTTTTAAGGTATTAAATCAGCTCGTATGAACGTGGGCTTTGATGTTTTTTCAGCAAGCTATTCTTTAGCAGTGTATAAAATTAACCAAACAAAAAAGCCCGAGAACATGGTCTCGGGCTTTTTGTTTATTCAGTAAGATTAAATAGCAATCTTATTAAATCGACTTACACTTTATCTTTACGTAATGGATCAGCGTTCATGCTTTTTTGCTGCGCTAGATGACGCTCTTCCCAATACGGTGCGTTTTTGATACCGAATTTAGCAGGATCAAAACTATAGCGAGTTACGCCAGCTTTGCGCTGAGCTTCATAGTCTTTAAGCATAGTAAGGGTTGGACGAGCCACGATGAAAATGACAAGAATACCAACAATGTTAAGCCAAGCCATAAGACCAACACCGATATCACCGATTGCCCAGATATAACCAGCTGAGTTTAGACCACCATAAGCAACCATCGCCATGATAAGCACTTTCACTAGGAATAGACCAGTTCTGTTTGCACTACGACCGAGGAAACGTGTTAAGTAAGCCACGTTTACTTCAGCGATGTAGTAGTAAGCCAGAATTGTCGTAAAGGCAAAGAAGAATACAGCGATTGCGATAAAGACATTACCAAACGTACCGTATACAGATTCCATTGCCATTTGCGTGAACGCAGGAGCATTGATTTCAGTAGCAGCGGCGACGTTCTGTACGATGAACTGGCCATCTGGTAGCGTACCTTGAATGTTGTACATACCAGTAGACAAGATCATGAATGCAGTAGCAGAACATACTAGTAATGTATCAACATATACTGAGAATGCCTGAACTAGACCCTGCTGTGATGGATGCTCAACTTCAGCAGCAGCAGCAGCGTGAGGACCTGTACCCTGACCAGCTTCGTTAGAGTAGATACCACGTTTCACACCCCAACCGATAGCAGCACCAAAACCTGCTTGTGCAGTGAATGCATCACCAACAATCATACCAAATACATCTGGAATCAAGCTGAAGTTGCTGAACATGATGATTAGCGCTAGGGCAATATAACCTAAAGCCATGAAAGGTACTGCAAACTCAGTAAAGGTTGCAATACGCTTAATACCACCGAAGATGATGATACCTAGCACGACTAAGATGATAGCCAAGCCGACCAAACGCATAGAGCCAACTTCTAGGCCTGCAACGTTCATGATCGTACCTTCGCCCATTACCTGTGCAAATGCACTGATAACACCGTTCGCCTGTACACCAGGTAAGAACATACCACATGATAAAA
Organism: Psychrobacter sp. 4Dc; assembly: GCF_002836715.1. GTDB lineage: Bacteria > Pseudomonadota > Gammaproteobacteria > Pseudomonadales > Moraxellaceae > Psychrobacter. The sequence continues at coordinate 26,319 of NZ_PJAT01000143.1, read as the reverse complement.
TAGAAGCGATTGCGAAGAGGATGCCGTACCACTTTTGACCAAGGGCACGTTCAAAGTAATAAGCTGGGCCACCGCGATACTCGCCAGTTACCACATCTTTTTCTTTGTAAATTTGAGCAAGAGTAGATTCGACATAGGCTGTAGATGCGCCTAGGAAGGCTACGATCCACATCCAGAATACGGCACCTGGGCCACCGAAGCCGATAGCAGCAGCTACCCCAGCGATGTTACCCATACCCACACGACCGGCGAGTGAGACGGCAAGTGCCTGAAATGATGAGATACCCTGTGCACTAGATTTACCAGTGAATAGGAGTTTGATCATCTCACCGAATAGACGTACTTGTACAAAGCGCGTCATAATGGAATAGAACAGACCGGCACCCAAGCAGAGATAAATCAGCGCTGGGCTCCAGATAATTCCATTTACTAAGTTAACTAAACCTTCCATATTTATGTTCCTAGTACTGTCTCAAGGTGGCACTGTTTGCTAGGAGTAAACTAACTGGTTAACTTACTTATTTAAGTTAAGCAGTTAAAGTCTCTGCATCGACTTATTTGTTGTCTAAGTCTCATGTGCTGGGCCACCAAGAATGGACTGTAGTTGTCTGTATTTACCCGCGTATCTCATCAGTAATACGGACTATTTGCATAGCGCTTATCACTGATAATATTAATATCAGCTGCGTTTACTATTATTCTACAACCTCAACTACTGCGGTCTTCTATCATCATGTTATACATCAGATGAGTCATAAGTTGACCGGCGGATAAAACAGGCGGTTATATAATTAAATATCCATCACCATGATGGCATTCAACTTACTATGAGCTGTCTTGAATAAATACATGACTGGTATGGCGAATTGACAGTATTTAGCGATAATTTGACAGTTAATTGATGTTTTTATTAAGAAATTAACAACTCGCTAATACTAATCAAACTATAAGTCCACTACCAAATGTATTCAAACCGTACGGCTACGTAACTGCAATTTGCCATATTTTTGTACTAATTACTAGAAATTTCTTTGTAGACGGTAGATATATTCGTATTTTATTTAGCAGATACATTAGCAAGATTTCGATAATATATAAATAATTGTTTGTACTTTCATAACATTTAGTCTGATTGCGCTAGACTGCTAAATTTTTGCTCTATATCTATCATGATAAAAACGCGTTATCGTTAACATTATGCGGTTGTGTTTTGGTAACGGTCAATTGTAAAAAGCCGTATATAACGCCATCATTAGGACAACTTCTTTTGATATCATGCTGATAGAGTGATGCGCAGATATACAATATATAGGGCGCATGACCGCTGTATGAATACCAAGAAAACTTAAAAATATTAAAAACGTGGTACTGGATATTTGTTATTTATCATTATTAGGAGAATCAACAATGACACGTAAATCTATTATGAAGCCGATGTTGCTAGCCGCTTTATTGACAACTTCTACGGTTGGTCTAAGTGGCTGTGGCTACAACAACCTGCAAGCACAAGATGAACAGGTCACTGCTTCATGGTCAGAAGTGGTTAACCAGTATCAGCGCCGTTCTGATTTGGTGCCAAACTTAGTCAAAGTCGTACAGCAATATGCTGAGCAAGAACAAGAAGTCTTCACCCAAGTGGCAGAAGCTCGCTCACGTGCGGGCGGTATTACTGTGACGCCAGAAGTACTCAATGATCCAGAAGCGATGGAGCGTTATGCAGCAGCGCAAGAGCAGATGACAGGTGCATTGTCACGTTTGATGGCGGTATCTGAGCGTTATCCAGATCTAAAATCAGATGCACTGTTTCAGGATTTGCAGGCACAGTTAGAAGGTACTGAAAACCGTATTGCTGTTGCTCGTAACCGCTACATCCAAGAAGTGCAAGGATACAATACAACGGTACGTCAGTTCCCAACCAACATCACTGCAAAAGTATTTGGGATGGATACTAAGCCCAACTTTAGTGTGGCAAACGAAGAGGCGATTTCAACCGCACCAAGTGTTGATTTTGGCGACTCTACAGAAAAGTCTGCTGAATAAAATTTAGAATGAACGTGACGACATAGCGGTATAGGCAGCTCTGTTTATTTAGCTAATGGTTCAACGATGATTAGTTAGAGTCTATCAATTGGTAAAGATGTTATCTGAGGTGGTATAGATTAGATGAATAATTCAAAAGCAATCTTATCAGCATTACTGTTTACGTTAGGTGTCGTCAGCGTGCCTGTATTGCACGCTGCACCCAATGATACAGCGGTGGCGACAGATAGCACCTCGGATCTGCAAAACCGTAGTGTCGAAGAGTTGGTGGCCGTTGCTAAAGCAGGCGAGTCTAACGAAGCAATCAATGATGCTGTATTAAATAACGATGCTATCAATGAAGCGGTGCTCGGCAACGACGCGATCAATCAAAACGCAGATAACCAAAGCGCAGCAAATGGTACTGCCAATGCTCAAACCGATCAGCCACCAGTACGCTCCAGTGCCGAGGGTGTTGATGCTGATAAGTTGATACTCAATGAACCAGTCGTTGATCAAGCCAATATTTTAAATCCTCAAGAAAAGCTACGTCTAGAGGCGCAGCTTCGAAGTATCTATCAGCAGGGATTAGCACAAGCAGCGGTGGTTATCGTACCAACTACCAATGGCGTACCAATATTTGATTATGCCTTGCAAGTTGCTGAGAAGTGGGAACTGGGTGATGAAGCTATCGATGACGGTCTGCTAATTGTGGTCGCTGTCAATGACCGTGATATGTATATCCTAACGGGTTACGGGCTAGAAGGGGTGTTGCCAGATGCTGCGCTCAACCGTATCATTCGTGAAGATATCACGCCGTTATTTAAGCAAAATAACTATGGTGCAGGGATAATCGCTGGTGTTGAAGCGCTCAAAACACGCCTAACTGCTGATCCTGAAGTCTTAGCCCGTGCTGATGAGCAAGCTGCAGAGCGCGCTGCTCAACAAGGCTCAAATGAGCTACCATCACCTACTTTCTTATTTATTATGGCATTGGTATTTGGTGGTGTTATTACCAGTATCTTTGGGCGCGTGTTTGGTTCTACTATAACCGCTGGTGGTTTTTTTGTGGGATCATTAGCCTTGGGTGGCAGCTTCATTATGACATCTATTATGACGATATTTATATGGCTGTTTTTGATATTTGCTAGTGGTGGCGGTGGAAAAGGCGGCGGCGGTAAAGGTGGGCGCAGAGGCGGCATGATTTTCTTACCCGGTATGGGCGGCGGTAGTGGAGGCGGCTTTGGCGGTGGTGGTTTCGGAGGCGGCGGCTTTGGCGGTGGCGGCGGTGGTTTCGGCGGCGGCGGTGCAGGTGGCTCGTGGTAAGTATTCCATATACGCAAACAAAATAAACTCTACATAACCATCGAAAACGACGTACTTGAGGAAATAATATAATGGTAGAAGACAACGCTTCAAACCCCAGTTTTGCCCGCTGGTGGCGCCAAGTTTTGTTCGTCCCTTTATTACATAGTAAGTGGCTAACAACAGAATCTAAGGCGCGTTTAACAGATGCTGTGACACGAGCTGAGCGTGGGCATCGTGGTGAGGTGTTCTTGATTGTAGAAAATCATCTGCCTATCCAAGAAGCTTATCGCATGAACTGCCGTGAGCGTGCGATTGATTTATTTAGCGAATATCGCGTCTGGGATACCGAAGAAAACACAGGTGTCTTGATCTATGTCAATATATGCGAGCGTAAACTAGAGATTGTTGCAGACCGAGGTATCAGCGCCCATGTGAGTCCAACGGTATGGAATGCAATGTGTGAAAAGGCGGTATCTGGTATTGCTACCCAAAAGACAGAAGAGAGCTTAGCTGAGTTGCTAGACGAAGTGGGGCAGGTGCTACGTCAATATTATCATTTAGAGCATAATCCAGAGGGTAATGAGCTGTCTGATACAGTAGTATTTTTAAAGTAGTTTGCGCCTTGGACGGTTTTACTAAGAGGGCTACTTTTATAAGTAGCTTATCTATACGATCAAAGGGTTTTGTTTTAGGCGATATGATTTTAGTGTTAAAATAACTCTTCTGGGACAGATGACGCCTTATATATACAGTTTGATTATCCTACTGTGCAATCATTCACTAGGGCTCGTCTTGATAAAACCATTATTGGAATACTATGATTGAATTAATAAAGAAATTACCGAAAGCTGAACTTCATCTACATATCGAAGGTTCGCTAGAGCCTGAGCTTATGTTTAGATTGGCCAAAAAGAACAACGTAGAGATACCTTACAAAGATATCGAAGATGTACGCAGTGCTTATAACTTCACCAATCTACAGACCTTTTTAGATATCTACTATGCGGGTGCCAACGTCCTACTCACCAAAGATGATTTTTATGATTTGACGTGGGAATATATTCTTAAATGTGTCGAAGATAATGTTATTCACACAGAGATATTCTTTGATCCACAGACGCATACCGAACGCGGCGTGCCTTTTGAAGCGGTCATCACAGGTATCAAAGAAGCGCTTGCAGATGCCAAAGCAAAATACGGTATTACATCATGCATCATCATGTGTTTTTTGCGTCATTTATCGCAAGAAGAAGCTTTTGAAACGTTAGAGCAAGCACTGGACTATAAAGACGACATTATCGGTGTGGGTCTGGACTCATCAGAATTAGGCAACCCGCCATCGAAGTTTAAAGAGGTCTTCCAAAAAGCTAAAGAAGAAGGCTTTAAGTTGGTTGCTCACGCAGGCGAAGAAGCAGACTTTTCGTATATCTACGAAGCGCTAGATTTATTGAATATCAATAGAATTGATCACGGTGTGCAATCTATAAAAAGCCCAGAGTTGATGCAAAGACTCAAAGATGAGCAAATGCCACTGACCGTTTGCCCGAACTCAAACATCGAGCTAAAAGTTTTCGAGACTTATAAAGAGCACAATATCAAAGAGCTTTTAGATTATGGTCTAAATATCAGCGTTAACTCAGATGACCCTGCGTATTTCAAAGGGTATGTGAATCAAAACTTCATTAACCTATATGAGAATCTACCGATTACGGAAGACGATGTTATTACTTTGGTAAAAAACTCGTTTAAATCGGCATTTATTAGTGATGAGTTGAAAGAAGCTTACTTGGCGAGAGTTGATCTTGCATTGAAATAAGCTACAACGAGCTTGTTTTTAGTAGCAAAGGCTTAACGGTTTATATAAATCGTTATGCCTTTTTTATTGTCTGTCATGCAGCAATGTTTATAAGTAGTAGTGTTTATAAAGTAGTAATCTCTGCTATAAGCAGCGGCAAAACGATTCCAGCCTTTTCTGCTAATGTGATATCGACGATGGTATTTGGTGTTGGATCAGGGTTTATCTCAATAACTTGCGCGCCATTCTGTTTGGCTGATTGTGCCAATCCAGCAGCAGGATAAACCAAGCTTGAGGTACCGATACTGATAAACACCTCGCAATTAGCTGCAGCTTCTTCGGCAGTCTGCCATGCCTGTACAGGTAGAGCTTCGCCAAACCAAACAATATCTGGTCTGATATAACCGTCGCAATGCGGACAGCTAAGCAGTGTTTTATCAAAGCTCATGGTGCCTTGATTATCGTATGACCCTCTCGATTGATTTTGATAGGGTGTCTCACACTGACCACAGCGGTTGCGCCACAGATTACCATGCAGGTGAGTCACCGCGCTACCAGCTTGCTCGTGCAAATCATCGACATTTTGGGTGATGAGTGTCACTTGCTGATCGGAGGTTTGCGCATGATACTGCCACTGAGCCAACGCATGATGGGCTGGATTTGGCGCTTTGTCTGCGACCATTTGCCGACGCCACTGATACCATGACCACACCAGCTTTGGATCACGAGTGAACGCTTCAGGGGTGGCCAAGTCTTCGACACCATAGTTCTCCCACAGTCCTGTTTGTTTATCTCGAAACGTTGGGATGCCGCTTTCTGCTGAAATACCAGCCCCAGTCAAAATGCAAATACGCTGCTTCGATGCCAGTAGTTGTGTGGCAAGTTTTACTTCTGCTATTAACGCTGGTGATAATTCTGCTAACATGAGCCAACCCTTGCTAATAATGGATGTTTTTACTTATGATAGACGGAATTTGGTGGCTTGTCATATTGTTCGCTGTCATCGCAGTTTTATGGTTCGTGGCAAAATCGCGCGGCGCAAAAGCAGGCGAAAAGCATAATGGCGCAAAATCAAAAAATGCAACACCGAATGATGCGCTGCAAAAAACATCAGCGATATTAAAGCAGCATTTTGCTGATTATCGAGTCACGCGTAAGGCAAATCATTTGCTCGTTAGCAAACAAGATAAAAAAATTGCGATGATTACGATTGATAAAAAGATTGCTGAGGGTCAGCGCCGTTTGGGTGATGTGCCCGTGATCAATTATCACCGTATACCTAGCCGTGCTCAATTGACTGCCAATTTACAAGATGCAGAGTAATTTTGCTATATAGTCAATCCTCTATAAATTGGCTACGGTGTCAGTCTCGCTCAGTCTACTACTTGTAGTACTTTCACTCGGCTTCCTTGTATCCAAATTATACTGAATCGACTATAGGTGAGAGCACTAGAAGTATACAAGCACAGAAAAATCGCAAACATTTTGAAGTGTAGGTTTAATAAGTCTAGGTAGTTTAAGATAGTACTAAGGGAAGGGTAGAGCGAGGTTATAAACAATATGATTGGTGCGCTCGGCGGGAATCGAACCCACGACCCTCGGCTTCGGAGACCGATACTCTATCCAACTGAGCTACGAGCGCATACGATAACGATATGTCTGACTGTCACGCTTAGATGCGCATGATAATTAGCATAAGGTGTCTAGAAATAAAGACCGCTTAGTCTAACAAATAAAAAGCATAAAGCCAATAAATGACAGTCGCGATTGAGGTTTTTTAAGAAAAAACAGCCAAGTCATTAAACAAGCATGGCAATTTACCTGCCTTTTCCCTTATAATGTTGGGGAGAATTCATATTTATAATCACCGATTGCAAGTGCGCTGGCACGCGGGATGGCTGTCTGCTATTGAAGACTTAGAGGTCGTCAAAGGAGGACAGACAGAATGTCCGAGCCGTGCTAGTCCTTGTATACGTAATAAGAGAACGTGACGAATGAGAAAAGTAGTTATGTTATCGGCAGCTGCCATTCTAGGAATCGCTAGTATCGCGGTGAGCCAAGCTGAAGATGTTGTAGACACTCCTGTAACTGCATCAGACGTAGCAGAAGGCCAAGAGGTCGTAGAAGCTGCTCCTGAAACGCTAGGTGACGATACCCAAGCTGCTGCAGATACGACAGATGGTGCTGCACCCACTGACGAAGCCGCTCCAGCAGAAGGCGAAGAAACTGCCGCTGCAGCGCCTGCCGCTGATGAAGAGCCAATTCCACAAGATACGCCGCAAGTACAGAAGCTAATTGCTTTGTATCCCAATCTGATTGCGCGTATCCAGCCTGTTGCCAATATCTGTTTTGAAGATGGTGAAGCTTGTGACGTAACGGCACGCTCATCTGGCCCAGCCGCTGGCGACGGTCCTCGTGACGGTAAAGCGGTATATAACGCCGTATGTCATACTTGTCATACCGCAGGCTTGCTAGGCTCTCCTATCTTTGGTGATGCTGGCGCTTGGGGTCCACGTATCGCAAAAGGTAAAGATACGCTATATACCCATGCTATCAATGGTTTCAATGCGATGCCTGCTAAAGGTGGCGCGGATATTCCTGATGAAGAAGTTCAAAATGCCGTAGATTATATGATCGCAGAAGCAAGCTAATCTTTGTTGATTACCTTCCAAGCTTTTACGATAGTTATCTATAAAGCGCCTATTTCAGTGATGAGATAGGCGCTTTTTCATGATGAGTATTATTAATATGGTACTTCGAATATAAGGCAGTTGAAATTCGTCATGAGTAGCCTCATTTTATGAGATTAGTTCGTTTATTACCGTACATTGTCACCTTTAGAGAGTAGAGTGTGTTGAACATTCTTATACGGCTTTTGCCTATATGATAATGATAGTCGAATGTTCAACACGGCCTATTATTCTAAAATCGCATTTTATATAAATTGATAACAAATAAAGAGGTCTTCATGTCTGATGCACCAGCACTCTCCATAAAAAACCTATCCAAAACCTACGACAATGGGTTTTCGGCATTAAAAGGGGTTGATTTAACGGTACCACAAGGTGGTTTCTTTGCGTTACTTGGGCCAAACGGCGCAGGTAAATCTACCATGATTGGTATTATTAGCTCATTGTTTAAGCCAACCACTGGTAGCGTCCATATTTTCGGCACAGATCTGTTAGAGAACCCTTCGATTGCCAAGCAATACCTTGGTGTTGTACCGCAAGAATTTAACTTTAATATGTTCGAAAAAGTCGAAGATATCCTAATTACGCAAGCGGGTTATTTTGGTATTCCGGCAAAAGAAGCCAAACCACGCGCAAAAAGACTGTTAACAGCGCTGGGATTATGGGATAAACGCGACAGCAAATCACGTGAGCTATCTGGTGGTATGAAGCGCCGTTTGATGATTGCCCGTGCATTAATTCATAAACCAAAGCTATTGATTCTGGATGAGCCAACGGCGGGTGTTGATATCGAGCTTCGTCGCTCGATGTGGGAATTCATGCAGCAGATTAATATCGAAGAAAACACCACTATTATTCTGACGACTCATTATCTCGAAGAAGCTGAGCAATTGTGTAAACGCATTGCGATCTTGGATCACGGTGAAATTCGTATCAATACGGAAATGAAAGAGCTACTGGCGCAGTTGTCGGTAGAGACGTTTGTATTTGATTTGGATACGCCGCTCACTGAGCAGTTGGCTCTAACAGGAGTCACAGGGGTCTCGCAACCAGATGAGCAAACGCTAGAAGTTACCTTGACAGAAGGTGAGTCACTAAACGGTGTCTTTGATCAGTTGTCTGATAAAGGTATCAGTGTGGCAAGTATGCGCAATAAAGCCAACCGACTAGAAGAGTTATTTATGCGCTTGGTAGACAAAAACATTCAGAGTGCAGATAGCATGAAGGAGGCGGGATTATGAGTCAGGAACTAGTCGATCATAATAAAACAATGTCATTGAGTAAGAAGTGGATTGCGTTTCGTACTATTTGGTTCAAAGAAGTGCGCCGTATTTTACGTATCTGGCCGCAGACATTACTACCACCAGTTATCACGATGAGCTTGTATTTTGTCATCTTTGGTAAAATGATTGGCTCGCGTGTGGGTGAGATGGGCGGCGTGCCATATATGCAGTTTATCGTGCCTGGTTTGATCATGATGTCGATCATTACCAACAGTTACTCTAACGTCGTCTCAAGCTTCTTTAGTGCTAAGTTCACGTCTAGTATCGAAGAGCTTTTGGTCTCGCCAGTATCCAAGCATGCTATTTTGATGGGTTATATCAGTGGTGGTATCTTCCGTGGACTGGCTATCGGTGTGATTGTCTCGATAGTGGCGCTTTTCTTTACCGATCTTGGTATCGAGCATTTATTTGTGACTGTATTTACGGTACTTGGCACGTCTATCTTGTTTTCGTTAGGCGGTTTTATCAATGCGGTATTTGCACGCTCGTTTGATGATATCTCTATTATCCCAAGCTTTGTACTGACGCCATTGACCTATCTTGGCGGTGTGTTTTATTCGATGGAGAATTTATCGCCATTTTGGCAAAATATCTCGCTACTGAACCCTATCGTCTATATGGTCAACTCATTCCGTTACGGTATTCTTGGCTACTCTGATGTCAATGTTTGGTATTCGATGGCGGCTATTTTTGTGTTCTGTGCGATATTCTATACCATCGCTTATCGCTTGCTAAGTAACGGTTCGCGCGTGCGTCTATAGTGCGTATTATTCGCTAAGTATATTATTTTGAGCAAATTTAAAACGGTTTAATATTAGGAAGACAGATGAGTATTCACGGTATCTTGGGTGAGCAAACCACAGACTATCCAACTGAGTATAGCCCAGAGACGCTATATCCGATTGCGCGCAGCATGGGACGTGATGCGATCGGTTGGCAAGACGATAAGCTAACCGTCGGTGTCGATTGGTGGCAGGCTTTTGAGATATCTTGGTTAAATCCGCAAGGTATCTCGCAAGTAGCGATTGCACGCTTTAGCATTCCTGCTAGCTCACCGTTTATCGTAGAATCAAAATCGCTTAAATTGTATTTAAATAGTATTAATTTTACCGAGTTCGCCAGTTGGAACGACGTACAAGCGTTGATTGCGAAAGACTTATCAGCTTGTTTGCAAGCAGACGTACAGGTAGCGTTATTTGGTTTAAACGATGATCTAAATGGTGATGAAACAGCGTTATTGATTGCTCAGCCTGAGGGTGTTTGTATTGATGAGGCATTGGCAGATAGCACGGATAAAATTGCTTTAACTGAACATCCTGATGCGTCATTGCTGAGTAATAACGAAGTAGAGGCGAGCGACGAAAGTGTGGCAAGTGATGGTATGCAGCCGTATATCTTTTATTCCAATCTACTGCGTAGTAACTGCCCAGTGACCAATCAGCCAGATTGGGGCACTCTGGCCGTATCAATTACGACTGACAAGCCTTTTAATAATGCAAATATGCTGCGCTATATATTGAGCTTCCGTCAGCACAATGGTTTTCATGAGCAGTGTGTTGAGCAGATATTTGCTGATTTGAGCCAATACTACCAGCCAAGCGAGCTAATGGTACGGGCATGGTATACGCGCCGCGGTGGTATCGATATCAATCCTTGCCGTGTCAGTGATATCAGTTTATTGCCTGAGCCAAGCCGTTTAATCCGCCAGTAAGTTCTCGCTAAAAATACAATGTTCATAAAAATACAATGTTAAATAGTTTTTAAGCCCATAAAAAAGCGCCTATCTCATTATGTGAGATAGGCGCTTTTTGTTAAATAGTTTGTATTTACAAGACTATTTACCGCTTACTTTTGCCATGACTTCTTCACGGCTCAGCATTTGCTTTTCGGCTTCACGGCGATTGACGTACTCATACTTGTCTTCCGCCAAGTTGCGATCAGACACGACAATACGATGCGGAATACCAATCAACTCAAGATCAGCAAACTTAACGCCTGGGCGCTCGTTACGATCGTCCAGTAGTACGTTGATACCTTTAGCTTTTAACTCTTCATACAGGGCGGTTGCCGTCTGCATGACCGTCTCTTCTTTAGACTTCATCGGGATGATGGCGACTTCAAAAGGAGCGATTGAATCATCAACCGTTGGTGTTTTTGGCCACATGATGCCGTTTTCATCATTGTTCTGCTCGATAGCAGCGGCAATGATACGGCTAACGCCAATACCATAACAGCCCATCATCAAGGTGACAGGTTTGCCATCTTCACCAGAAACCGTACAGTTCATCGCTTGTGAGTATTTATCACCCAACTGGAAGATATGACCGACTTCGATACCGCGTTTGATTTTTAGGCTGCCTTTACCATCAGGAGACGGGTCGCCTTCTTGTACATTGCGTACATCAACGATGCGAGTAATGCGAGTATCACGTGCCCAGTTCATACCGATAGTATGTTTGTTCACTTCATTGGCACCGCAAACAAAATCTGATAACGCAGCTGCCGAACGATCAACGAATACAGGCATATCTAAATTAACACCGATATAGCCTTTGTGCAGGCCTGCCGCTTTTAGCTCTTCGTCAGATGCTAACGTCAATGGTACGTTGGCTTCTTCAATTTTCTCCGCTTTGATAGTATTGAGCTGATGATCGCCGCGCAACACGATAGCAATCAGTTGTGGCTCATCATTCTCAGTATGACCATGAACGATCAAGGTTTTAACCGTCGTTTCTAACGGGATATCCAAGTGTTCAGCAACCATTTTACAGCTGGTCATACCTTCGGTTAGAACGTCTTCACGCTCCATTTTTGGTGGTTGACGCTCAGCGGTGCTGACAGACTCTGCTAGCTCTACGTTGGCTGCATAGTCAGATGAGTCCGAAAACGCAATATCGTCTTCGCCGCTATCTGCCAATACATGGAACTCATGTGAAGCAAAACCACCGATAGAGCCTGTATCTGCTTGTACCGCACGGAAATCTAAGCCCAAGCGGGTAAAGATGCGTGTATAAGCGTCATACATATCATGGTAAGTTTTGGCTAATGAGGCTTGATCCACATGGAAAGAGTAAGCATCTTTCATGGTAAATTCACGGGCACGCATCACACCGAAGCGTGGACGAATCTCATCACGGAACTTACCTTGAATCTGAAAGAAAGTAATCGGTAGTTGTTTATAACTACGTAGCTCACCTTGTGCTAGATTGGTGATGACTTCTTCGTGCGTGGGACCAAGGACAAAGTCGCGATCATGACGGTCTTTGAAGCGCAATAGCTCAGGACCATAATCATCGAAACGTCCGGTCGTCTGCCAAAGCTCAGCAGGCTGAGTCATCGGCATTAGCACTTCTTGTGCGCCGACGTTTTGCATCTCTTCACGAACAATACGTTCGACCTTTTGTAAGACGCGCAGACCCATAGGCAACCAAATATACAATCCAGAAGCAATCTTGCGGATAAGACCAGCACGCACCATCAATTGGCTTGAGGCGATGTCGGCATCACTTGGGGTTTCTTTTAGTGTGGCAAATAAAAATTGACTGGCTTTCATAAATAAAGCGTAACCTTATCAACGATAAAAAAATAAGAAATAGTAGGATGTTGAGCGTATGGCTAATCGTTTCATTGCCGCCGCAAGCTTACCTTTATCACTTAGCAATAATCTAGGGTATTTCCTAGTTACCAACCTGCTTATATACAAAGCACATCAGTAAAAACCACTCTCATAAAAGAGAGGCAAATTTGATTTGATGTATCAATATGCCAAAAATGCAATATATTCAGGTCAAAACCCTGATAAATGCTTTAAAACTGACATTTTATTCATACAATCTGACTATGTTAGGTAAAGTTCGCCTAAGACGCAATGACTTTTTGTCTTTTCAGACCGAACGTGACACAAAGGCTTCAATAAGGGGTAAATAATTGAGCTATTCATATGATTTTATAGCGAAAGCACTGTTTATTTTGGCGATAGTTTATCAAGGTAGTTGCGTAGAGGTTTATGGATAAAGTTATGTAGAGGAATGGTAGCCATTACTTGAAGTTACTGCACAATAGTCGCATTTATAGACTAAGCATTTGTTCCATTTTTACAACGCTCTTGGCCTTACCAAACGATGCAATATTATAAAGGTAGCTTCTATGGATAATCCTGATATGAATAACGCTAATGCCACTCAAAAGCCTGCGAAACGTCCTATTGCGACAATGTCATGGGTGATATTACTCATCGGTCTAGCAGCGATTGTTTTTGCTATTTATAGCGCGCAAAACAAACCAGAAGAAGCGCCGATAGAAACTATTACTCGCGAAGGCGTGGTTACGCAAATTCAGCAGTTAAATCGCTTACATACTGTCGCATTCAGTGTCGATACAGTGATTACGAGTGAGCGTCCGGGGAGTTGGATGAAGTTATGGCAAGATGAACAAAAAGCGCTGTTTATCGCTCATGGTCGCGTAGAGGCAGGCGTTGATCTGAGTGCTTTGACGCCTGAGATGGTGCAGGTCATTCAGCCTACTCAGACTATGACTGATGCAGAGGATGAGCAAGCAGCGAATAATTCACCTGCTTCAGCCATGCCACAAATCAATATTACCTTACCGCCTACAGAGATATTTTCAGTATATTTAGATGATATCGAGATCTATGACTGGCAGACAGGCGCTTTTGGCATGATGCAAGTTGATCCTAAGATATTGGCGCAAGCACAAACCATGGCAAAAAAAGAAGTGTTAGAGCGTGCCTGCCGAGGAGATGTCATGAATATGGCGCTGCAAAATGCCCAAACGCAGTTGCAGCAGCTATTTGCGCTCACGGGAGCGGTAGTGACGGTTACCACTCAGGGTGCAGGTGCATGTCAATTGCCAGTCACTACCAATGGCTAGTCTGCTAGTTGTTTTCTAAAATTAAGCTTCTTTTTTAAATTCGGCGATAGCTAGCTTGCGTACTGATTTATGCTCGACCATCGGTGCAGGGTAATCAACATCGGCAAACTTACCACCTTTTGCCAATTCTTTACGCATCTTATCTTCGTTATGTAAGATGCTATTAGGAATGTCTTTTAACTCTGGTAGCCAAGTCTTAATAAACAGAGCTTTAGGATCATGCGTATTGGCTTGGCTAAAGGGGTTCATAATACGGAAGTAGGGCGCTGAGTCCGTACCTGTCGACGCGCTCCATTGCCAGCCGCCGTTATTGGACGCAAAGTCTCCGTCTATCAGCTGCTGCATAAAGTAGCGCTCACCCAAGCGCCAATCAATCAGCAAGTCTTTGGTCAAAAACATCGCTGTTACCATTCGCAATCGATTGTGCATAAACCCAGTAGCATTAAGACAGCGCATCGCTGCATCGACTAATGGCACGCCTGTCTTACCAGTACACCATGCTTCAAAATCATCGTTGTCATATGACCAATTAACCTTATTGTCGGTATCTTCTTTATAAGCCTTATGACGAATCAGGTTTGGTTTTTCTACTAGCACATGGCGATAAAAGTCTCGCCACGCAAGCTCACTTATCCAGCGATTGATGTCTTCGTTATCGCCGTCATTGCCGTGTAGCTTCTCTTGTGCTTTGCTCGCCTGTAGATAGCAGAGTCTAGGACTGATAGAGCCGATAGTGAGGTAAGCCGATAACTGACTGGTTGCGTGCAGATGCGGTACATCACGGCTCACATCATAATCATTGATATCATCATCGACGAATGCCTCCAGACGCTGGCAAGCGGCAGACTCACCTGCAGGATAGGCGTCTCTTGCTTGGTTAAGCTGAGCTGATATATCGGTATGCTGCAATGACTCGTTCTTTTCTAATGTCTGCTGATAATCACTGAGCATTTTTTCACTTAGTGCTTTGATATCGTCAATTGTATTGGCAAACGTTTGCGATGATGGTAGTTTGATTTTATAATCACTATCCACTGCGGGTGCTTCATGCATTTGAATGGTGCTGACGTCCAACGTATGTCGCCACTTTTTATAAAACGGCGTAAAGACCTTATACATACTATCGCCATCATTGGTCGTGATAGTTTGCGGTGGCAAAATGCACTGGTCATGCCAGCGGACGAACTCGATATCGTCTTTTGCAAGTTGCTTGTTCAATTGTTCATCACGATCAATCTCATTGCCTTCGTACTCGTGATTGGCCATGACGCAGCTGATTTCATTGTCATTACATAAGGTTATGAGCGCCTCTATACAGTCAGCAAAGCTTGAGCAGAGCTGTATTGTTAAAGTAATGTTCAGTTGCGATTGCAAGTCCTTTGCTAAGATAGGTAGTGTGCGAGCAATATGATCGACTTGTACAAGGGACGTATCATGCGCTTGCCACTGCTCAGGGGTTAAAAAGAATATGGCAGACACTGAGGCGTTGTCTTCTTTTGCACGTTCGCAAAGCGCTGCTAAAGCGGTATTGTCATGGATACGTAGGTCACGACGAAACCACATCAAGTAAGGTGCTGGATTTTTGCTAGTAGCATTGTCGCCAGTATCAGTAGCGGCTGTCTGTGCAGTCTTAGACATCAAAGTATCCCTATATTAATCAATCGCAATCATAAACAAAACTAAGGATAAAAGTATGCTAGGATAAGTTTTTGGATGCAATGGCTTTGCCATTTGGTTAACAAAACCTCATCACATCTAACGATTTATCTTTGGTTTGAACCTATCTGATGCCGCTATAATCGGTGTCATATTCAGTACCATGAAACGCAAGGTCACAAAATGCACGTTAAGTTTTGCGGGTTTACTCAGCTTGGTGATATACAGACTGCGGCACAGCTAGGTGCAGATGCAGTGGGTTTGGTGTTTTATCCACCAAGTCCACGTGCGGTCACAATAGCGCAGGCGCAAACCCTGAGCGCTGCCGTACCTGCTTTTGTCAGCGTAGTGGCACTGGTAGTCAATATGCCTAAAGATGAGCTGCTCAAATTAGCAAATAACGTCTCTTTTGATGTTATCCAGTTCCATGGTGATGAAACGCCTGAGCAATGCCAACAGCTGGCAGGTATGGTCAATAAACGTTGGATCAAAGCATTGCGTATCAATACAGAGCAAGACACTCTCGATAGTGTTCGCGCCCAAATTAACCAGTTTTCGACCGCAGGTGCCAGTAGTATTTTATTGGATGCTTATCATCAGCATAAGTATGGCGGTACAGGCGCACGTTTTGACTGGAGTCTCATTCCACATGACAGCGCACTACCAATCGTTTTAGCCGGTGGACTCGATGCCGACAATGTTGCCGCGACATTAGATTTACCTATTTGTGGTGTCGATGTGAGCGGTGGTATTGAGGTTGATAAAGGTAAAAAAGACGCTGCCAAAATGCGTGCCTTTATGAAAGCGGTTAAGCGCGATCGATGGCAAAACGCTACGGTCACTGGCGCCATCTAAGTGGGTGTGTATCTAGCTATTTGCGATACATAATCTGCTTAGTTGATCGTTATTCCGATTTTCTGCTTAAATCTTATTAGATTATTATCCCTTTTATTATTTTCTCTCTAGTTATCTAAAGTTATCTAAAGTTATCTAAAAAATACCACTTATTACAGTAGGAATTATCATGAGTCATGTCGAGAACAAAGATTTATCTGCTACCGCACAATCTGTAAATACTTTTACCAATCCTGAAAACGTACAGGACTTCAACCAGTATCCTGATGCGCGCGGTCATTTCGGTGTACATGGGGGGCGTTTTGTCTCTGAGACGCTAATGGCTGCTCTAGAAGAGCTAGAAACGCTTTATACCAAAGTCAAAGCAGACCCAGCATTCTGGGAAGAGTATCACAACGATTTGGTCAATTATGTCGGTCGTCCAACGCCGCTGTATCATGCTAAGCGTTTGAGTGATGAGATTGGCGGTGCGCAAATTTACTTCAAACGTGAAGATCTAAACCATACAGGCGCGCATAAAGTAAATAACACCATTGGTCAGGCACTACTTGCCAAAATGTGTGGTAAAAAACGTATCATCGCTGAGACTGGGGCAGGACAGCATGGCGTAGCGACGGCAACGATTGCGGCACGCTTAGGGCTAGAGTGTATCGTCTATATGGGTGCTGACGATGTCGAGCGTCAAAAGATGAACGTCTATCGTATGCGCTTGCTTGGCGCGACAGTTGTGCCTGTCACTTCTGGCTCACGTACGCTCAAAGACGCAATGAATGAAGCCATGCGTGACTGGGTGACCAATGTCGATAGCACGTATTATATTATCGGTACTGTGGCAGGCCCGCATCCTTATCCGCTATTGGTTCGTGATTTCCAAGCGATTATTGGCAAAGAAGCGCGCATTCAGCATCTAGAAAAAACAGGTAAAATGCCTGATGCATTGGTTGCCTGTGTCGGTGGTGGCTCAAACGCGATTGGTTTGTTCTTTGACTTCTTGAACGATACTGAAGTTAAGATGTATGGTGTTGAAGCAACAGGCGATGGTATCGAGTCAGGTCGTCATTCAGCACCATTGGCTGCTGGTCGTATCGGCGTACTGCATGGTAACCGTACTTACCTCATGGCAGATGATGATGGCCAGATTCAAGAGACGCATTCTATCTCAGCGGGTCTTGATTATCCTGGTGTCGGCCCAGAGCATAGCTTCCTAAAAGACATGAAGCGTGTTGAGTATGTTGGTTGTACGGACAAAGAAGCGTTAGAAGGCTTCCATGAAGCAACGCGCAAAGAAGGTATCATTCCTGCGCTTGAGACTGCTCATGCTGTCGCTTATGCATTGAAACTGGCTAAAACCATGACGCCTGATCAGACGATTATCGTTAATATGTCAGGTCGCGGTGACAAGGATCTGCATTCAGTAATGAAGGCAGAAGGGATTGAGTTGTAGTAAGAATGGAGTAGTTTAGATGGTTGTATAAGAAAGTTTAGCAGCGTATTAAGTCGATTAGATATCCTAAATCTCAATACGCTAATTGATAATTACTTCACTCTATAGAGTAGAGTAGTTATCAATATTGCTAGCTATTTTTTTATTATCGATAGTATACCTCCATGAATTTGAACCGCTTAATACCGAGTAAGCCTAGCCAGTTGGGCAAGTATCCAGACCAAGCAGTGCTAACAGCGCCAGTCACAATAAGTGTGGGTGTACCTACTGAAAGCGTCAGTTTTTGGCAGAGTTATGGTTTCTTTATAGTTGTCATTGTATGGTCAGTGATGTATGTCTTTATGGCTGTTTGGGAGCTTTCGACAGGTTATACGGTTACGACAATTGATGAAGTTTTAAGAAATATTCTTGGGCTTTGGTCTCTTTTAGCTATACCCATGTTGTTTTTATTTCTGATGATATATTGGTTGCATCGTGCCCAAAAAGGTTTTGTTGTGCCAAATCCATGGGTTGCAAAGCGGTTGACTTGGAAACATGTGCCAATCATGGTTATTAAAGAAGATAGCATTAGCTTTCTATCTAGCTTCTTTATATTCATTGATAAGCTACATCATGATCAGATAGTAAGCTTTGATGATGTTGAAAAGTTTTATCTAAATCAAAGTAGTCATTCTGGTATTGGTTTTTCGATAATATATAAAAAACAGCACGTTGCAGCTATGAAAAATAAAGATAAAAGACTTGAAGGCTTGTTAGCTCACAAAAAATTTACGTTATATGAGCATTACAATGTTTTGAATGGCCGGTATTATATTGATTTGCGTGAAATTCTAAATATTATGAATACTTTTCACAAGCAAAGAACTGATGGTATTAAATATTTGTCGCAAGATAACCACGATAATTTAATGGATATTGGCTGGTAAGAATACACTTATATAAGCTAAAAATTTATTTAACAAAATTATAAGAGAACATTATGACCAGAATTGAAAGCACTTTTGAAACTTTAAAATCACAAAACAAAAAAGCCCTGATTCCTTATGTGATGGCAGGCGATCCTAATCCTGCAACGACCGTAGGTCTATTGCACGATTTAGTGAAGCACGGTGCAGATATGATCGAAGTCGGTCTGCCGTTCTCTGACCCGATGGCAGATGGCCCAACCGTATCGCTGGCGGGTGAGCGTGCCTTAGCAGCAGGTACGAGCACACGCGACACGCTAAAGATGGTGGCAGAGTTTCGCCAAACCGACACGCAAACGCCAATCATCTTAATGGGCTATCTTAATCCTGTTGAAATCATCGGCTATGACAACTTTGTGGCGCTATGCGAGCAGTCAGGCGTTGATGGTTTATTGATGGTAGATTTGCCACCAGCCGAGGCGGGCAGTTTCACTCAGCATCTAACTGATCATTCAATGAATGAGATTTTCTTGCTGTCGCCAACGACGTTGCCCGAGCGCCGTGAGCAAGTATTGACTCATTGTGGTGGCTATATTTATTATGTATCACTAAAAGGTGTGACTGGTTCAGCTACGCTAGATACTGACGATGTGGCGACGCAAGTGCAAGCAATCAAAGCAGAGACAGACCTGCCTGTGTGTGTAGGCTTCGGTATCCGTGATGGCGCTTCTGCAAAAGCAATTGGTACTCATGCGGATGGCGTTATCGTGGGTAGTGCATTGGTACAGAATTTTGCAGATATTGATGCCAATGATACCGCGGCTGTGGCCAAGGCTCAGCAAAACATCATGGCAAAAATGGATGAGCTGCGTGTAGCATTAGACAGCTTAAGCGCTTAATAGCTATTGCTTCCATATTGCTGTTACTTGAAGAAGTAGTTATTTGAAGAAATAGTTATTTGAAATGGCAAAGTCAAATTGCAGCTATTGTTTACCTAAGACTTTACTTAAAAGCTTTACGTGAAGACAATACTAAATGACTTTGCTAAAATTAGTTTACGAGTGTAAACTAACATCACTATTATATGGTGTCTGATAGCAATGATTTATTCGTCATTTTTATTGGTAAATACATTATCTATAAACAAGCGCATAATCAAATGACCGACATACGAGATTTATTTATCAGTATGTCGCATGACTGCTCATGTTATGACTGTATTAGACGCTTTGTTTAGATAACCATTAAACTCTCAATGACAAGCGAATGAGCAAACTTGTCAATAAGCCTTTTATGATGGCAAATAATATGACTGATACAATAACAAAACCCGATAACAATACTGCTAAAGCCGCGCCAAACAGCAATACGGATAGGCAGTCATGGTTTAATCGTCCTATCCCAGGTATCAAGCAGCATTTGACTGCGCCACTGTCCGCGGTAGAGACTGAACCATCAACCAAGTGTAGTAATTGTCATTCGATGATTACCAACACAGCGCTGATTTTTAACTGTTATGTGTGCCCGCATTGTGATCATCATTTACCGATGAGTGCTCGTGAGCGTTTGAACTGGCTGCTTGATCAAGTAGACGGCGAGACAGGACAAGAATTTACGGCAAAAGATCCATTGAGCTTTGTGGATAGTAAGCCATATCCTGCGCGTATGAGTGAAGCACAAGAAAAAACAGGTGAGTCTGAGGCGTTGGTTGCTATGTATGGCAAACTGCGTAACCTTGATATCGTTGCCTGTGCTTTTGATTTCCGCTTTATGGGCGGGTCAATGGGTTCAGTTGTTGGCGATCGTTTCGTTCAAGCAGCTGAAAAAGCGCTAGAGCAAAAAATACCTTTGGTTTGCTTTGCCGCTTCTGGCGGTGCACGTATGCAAGAAGGCCTACTGTCATTGATGCAAATGGCACGCACGGCAGCAGCGATTGAGCGTCTAAGAATCGCTGGGATTCCTTATATTGTGGTATTGACCAATCCGGTGTACGGCGGTGTAACTGCATCACTGGCGATGCTGGGTGATATCCATCTAGCAGAACCAAAAGCGATGATTGGTTTCGCTGGTAAGCGTGTGATTGAGCAGACTGTACGTGAGACGTTAGAAGAGCCATTCCAGCGCGCTGAGTTCTTATTAGAGCATGGTGTGGTGGATGAAGTGGTACATCGTCATCAGCTAATCGATACGATCTATCGTCTACTTGCAAAACTGTGCCGCGTACCAAATGTAGATGCTCAGTAAAATGAGATGCTCAATAAGGTAAATGACTCAGTATAATGAATCATTTATTGAGTGCACAAAGACTTAGCTGCGTGCTAACATCTACTGCATATGCAAGACCCTCTAATAGCATTTATCGTCATTGCACGGTAAGTGCTATTTTTGGTTTTAGCTAACACATATATTTTTATCTCTTATTAAATTTTATATAGGTTTTATCCATGTCTGACCTTTTAGCCTCTGACCTTCGCAGCCCCAACGCCCATAGTCCTAATGAAAGTGCTAGCCTAACTGAATGGCTCGATTATATGCAGCAGATTCATGTGTCTGCAATCGATATGGGATTGTCACGTGTATTGCCTGTCGCAGAAGCGTTAGGCGTGGTGCAATCAGCCAAAGATGACGCTTATGTATTTACTGTAGCAGGTACCAATGGCAAAGGCTCGACAACCGCTGTCATCGCCGAAATGTGTAAAGCCGCAGGTTATAAGACGGCACTATATCAGTCGCCACATCTTAGCGCCTTCAATGAGCGTGTACGTATCAATGGCGAGATGGTCAGCGATCAGACGCTGATTGAGGCTTTTAGCAACGTAGAGGCAGCGCGTTTACAGTGCGAGTTGACGTTGTCGTTCTTTGAGATGACTACACTAGCAGCGCTATTGATATTCGCTGAGGCAGATTGTGACGTGTGGGTATTAGAAGTAGGATTGGGTGGACGCCTAGATGTGGTCAATATTATTGATCCTGACATGGCAGTCATTACCAATATCGGTATCGATCACGTTGACTGGTTGGGTGACAATGTCGAGGATATTGGTCGCGAAAAAGCAGGTATCTTGCGCAACGGTATTGCTCTGATTTATGGTGCTATTGAGATGCCAGATAGTGTGCAACACGCTATCGATACTCAGCAGGCAACTTGTTATCAGATTGGACAAGATTTTAGCTACCGCGATATTGATTCAACGACTTGGCAATACAGTAATGCAGCGGTTACCTTGCAGTTACCACGTCCTGCGTTATCGTTAACTAACACCGCCAATGCCTTATCCGCAGTATTAGCAAGTCCATTAGATATCGATATCAATGCCATTGAGCAAGCGTTACAAACTGTCAAACTGGCAGGTCGCTTCGATTATCGTGAGAGCCATAGCCGCCATTGGTTGTTTGATGTGGCGCATAATGAGCAAGGCGTTGAGTTCTTATTAGCACAGCTATTACCGTTTTGGCAGCAGCATGTAGCCAAGCAAAGTAATCAAGATAGCTCAGCGAATATCCCTACACCAAAGATAAAAATGCTATTTTCTATGTTAGGTGACAAAGATATTGATAAGGTTGTGCAGCGCTTAACCCAAGCATGCTTACCGATTAGTGACTGGTTTATCGCTGAGATTGACTACCCTCGTGCCGCGACTACTGAACAGCTGCAAGATGTCTTGGTTAAATATATCGATAGCACCAATATATATGAGTTCGATGGTTTGCATACAGCGACCCATGCAGTGATAGAGGCGAGCCAACCGCAAGACCTTATCGTCGTATGTGGCTCGTTTCATACGATTGGGGAGGCGTTGAGTGCCTTAGCGTATGATAATTTAAGTTAAAGTAGTGCCTGTTTAATGTTAATCTTAGTCGTAGCCTGATAGCAGACAGCATGAAAAATATGCTTTATAATCAAAATGATTTGCCAGACCAGTAGAAGACGGGCGGTATAAATTTTGAACCCTGATGGCATTAACTGACAGTAACTGGCGGTACGAGATCATGATTAAAGTGATTTGATACACTGCTTTAAGATAGTCACTGCGCCGCTCAATCAACCTTATTACCAACTAAGAGACGTAAACGGATGAACTTTTCGAGACAAGCCTTATTGGGCATTGGGATGATTATCGGCGGTAGCGTGATGCTATACGCCATGGTGCAACAGATTGGTGATAGCGATCAACCAGAGCCGATGTCAGCGATGGTTGACAAATCAAGCTCGGAGCAAGAGTCTCCGCAGCCGCTCACAACTGATATCGAGACGGAAAAACGTATCCTTGCGCAAAAGCAAAAAGAGCGTGCAGCCCGTGTCGCAGAGCAAGAAAAACGTGCAAAAGAGTTTTTGACAGAGCAGGAAGTTGCTGAAGCAGAAGCATTGGCTAAGGCACGTGCTGAGAGCCAGCAATATGTTGATAATAGTGCGCCAGCTACTGATGAAACTACCAATACAGAGTCTACAAAAGACGTTACTACAGATCTGACCGTTCAGCCTCGTACGGAGAGTCAGTCTGCTACTGATACTACAAAGTCTAGCGAAGCAGAGAAGCAAAAAGCGGTTCAAGAGCAACAAGAAGCTCAAAGGCAAGCGGCCGCCAAAAAACTTGCTGAGAGTAAAAAACAAGCGGAGGCAGAGAGACTAGCCGAAGCAAAAAAGCAGGCGGAAGCCCAAGCAGCGGCTGAGAGAAAAAGAGAAGCAGCTGAAGCGGCTAAAAATGAGCCACCAAAATCGCCTTCTGAATACCAAATTAAGAAAGGTGATGGACTCATCAAACTGGCAAGACAATATAATATGCCTGTAGAAGTATTGGCTCAAGCTAACAATCTATCGCCATCGGCAGCGCTACAACTGGGTCAAAGTATTACTATCCCATCGAGCAAACAGGTACAGCGTTTAGAGCGTGAAGCGGCAGCCGCTGAACAAGCACGTGAGAAGAAGCGTCAACAAGAAGAAGCCCTTGCGAAGAAATCTGCCGATGCAAAACGTGAAGCGCAGCAAAAACTGAGTGAAGCGCGTAAAGAAGTCAAAGAAACAGACGCTAAGGGTAGCTTTGGAGTGCAAGTAGCGCTAGCAAATGACCAAGCCAAGGCCGATGAGTTAGCGAAAAAGTTCCGAGCAGCAGGTTATCAAGTCAAGACCAGTGCAACTAGCCGCGGTGTCCGTGTCGTGGTTGGGCCTGAACGTGGCAAAGTCGCAGCATTGGCATTGAAAGATAAAATCAATAGTGACCCTAAAGTAAATACGACCAGCGCTTGGGTGCTTTACTGGCGTTAAGCTAGAGCGTTTCTAACGGTCTCGATTCGGCTTTTATCTACTTTATATAAAAACACGACAAATACTGTCGTGTTTTTTGTTTTATAGATTGCTGATTGGCGCCGCCTTAGTTAAGATGAGCGCCATTTTTATAATCCGTTGTTGTATAACCTGTCAGCCTATATAGGTTGCCTTGTCGTGGTTGGCGCATTATTAACTGCTATCAATAATGACATTTAGCCCATCACTCTCATATTGTATAAGGTAGAACCATGTCGTTTAGTGTTATATTTCTAATATTAGCCGTTGGCTTTTTGGGGCTGATTACGTTACCGAAGCTATTAGCAAAACGTCCTGTCGTTGAGCCTGATCCAAAACCTGTGCGCGGTGATGAGTTGGCTATTTGGCCATTTGCGCCGATGCCAATCATGACCGATACGGAAGTGATATTTTTTAATAAGTTAAAAAATGCGCTGCCGGAGTATCACATATTTGTCCAAGTACAGCTGTCACGGATCATTGAAGCCAATAGTAGTGAGACATCAGAGCGTAGCTTTTGGTTCAATCGTATCTGCCGTCAGAGCGTTGACTATGTGATCGTGGATGTCGATGCTCAGACTACATTGGTCGCTATCGAGCTTGATGACTGGACGCATAGTAGCAAAGCCCGCCAAAAAGCGGATGATAAAAAGGATAAGGCGCTTGCCAGTGCAGGTATTGCGATGGTGCGCTTCCATGCTGAGCGTATGCCGAGTGCCGATATGCTTAGATATGAGCTAATGCAAGTGATTGAGAGCTATTAAGAATTCTGTGAAAGCTGTCCGATTGTTAAGACCAGAATATTATCTAAGCAGTTTCATCTTAAAACTTTAGGTTAGCTAAATTTATTCATCGATCTGGTCTTACTGTCTTGGGTAAATAACGATTGGTCGATTACCTTCAAAATATAAACCTGTCTTAGGTAGCTCGCTATCTGACCAAACTATCGGCTGCTGGCGACCATTATAAGCATTTCGCTCATCATAAAAGTCGCGCTTGGTGAACCATTCAATATAATGCGCGGCTCGCAAAGCTGTAGTGTCAATCGTTGCAAGATTTGCCATGTCTCTTTTATCACACCACTTATGTATCGGAAAGTTCGGCGTTAGCCAATATGGCCAATCATAATCACCGCAATCAGTTGTATTAATCGGTAAAAAGAATCGCCCTTTGATCACGCCATAACGCTTATCGATTTTTACCTGTCCGTGGTTTTCTGTATCTACCCACACCGCTCGAAACTGCTTGGTTTGCATGTGCGTCATTTTACGCTGTAGATTATCATTGGAGTTAATCCCGACCCAGTTCACAGGTTCAAAAGGTGTTGACCCCATAAAAAACTTAATGGCTAGCTCCCAATGTTCAACCAGCTGTTCTGCATGGTTATACAAAATCAAATCAAGCTCACCAGTCGTTTGCTTGCCATTATAGAGCTGCACATTGCTAGCCAGGGTCTCATACGGATGCAGCTTGCGTGCGAACCCATCCTCTAACCAAAATGACAGTAAGCCTTCAAAATGAAAACCCAGACGATTGGGGCTAGGGCGTTTGAGTAAATAGCGAGTCAGATCTTGATAGGCGGCAGTGGTGTCTAGCTCTGTTAATCGTTGCTCATACGCCTCAAATTGCGTCTGCCAAAATTGCGCGCTATGCACAGCAACGGTATGTGTATTTTGATGCGGTGCAAAGTCTAGCCACTGCGTCAAAACATTGGGACACGACAGTACATAAGCCAAATCACGCACATAAGGTCGGCGGTAACGTTCCCAAGGTGCATTATCTATGAGGTGATTAAATGTGGGCTGATTGACAGGCTCGGACATAGGATAAACCAGTGTAAAGGTGTAGCATTTACCCTAACGGCTCGCTCTATAAAAGTCTATAGATGACAAGTATCCGCTAGGGCAGTGCTAGGCTTTCTTACGTTAAAACAGGATATGAATGTGATGGATGTGAATGCTGATATCAGATGGTGATAGCAAGTAAGGTAGTAAAATACTGAGTATTGTTTTAAGTATTGGCAGTAGCCGTTTTAATATATTGTTAGGCGCGTTATGCGGTGGTTGGTTGTGCTGGGTCATGCTCATAGCTCCATGTTGTGTGTTGATCCGTAAAGATATTCTACGGCTTTCAACATAGGTCTATGGTATGTGGTAGTAAGGGGGGCTTATAAGGGTATATAGCGGTGATATA
>NZ_PJAT01000142.1 GCF_002836715.1 Psychrobacter sp. 4Dc | reverse complement strand
GGTTATTAGGTTTTTTTTGAATTTATAATGGTATAGGCGATTAATTGTCACCTATACCATTCTTCTAGATTAACAACTTATTTAGAATGCACCATTAAGTCCAACGAATAAGCTGGTTGAGTCATCGTCATTACCTTGTGAATGTGTGACACCAACGTTGGCATTCAATAGACCAAAGCTTCTAGATAGGCCAAGTGTCATAGCAACATTATCATCATCAGTTTCGACCATAGGCGTCTCAAAGCTGATATTTGGTAGCGTATTCAAACGTGCGGTCACTGCTTCACGATTATCACTCAGCTGCTTTTGGTAATGAATGTCACCAAATAAGTTTAGGTTCTCCATCAAGCTATGATTGGCTTTGAGACCAAGCTTGCCATATGTCGTAGAGTATTTCTGCTCATCGAACTGCATAGCAATGCCAGACATCTCTTTTTCTTTGAGTCCGTCAATTTTTACGCGGCTCGCTGTTGCACCGATATAAGGCGTGACGGCAATATTGCTCACTTGCATTGGGTAGCCTGCCTGCAAGTTGGCATAAAAGCGCTTGCCATCAGCATTTGACTTAAACTGCTGTTGGTTACTACCAAGTGTGACAGTACGTGTGACATCGACATCCATGTTGCCAAATCCTGCAGCACCATTGATCTGTAAACCGCCAAACTTGTTGCTATGATAGACACCAAAACCGATCTCTCCCAGATCAATATCACTCAAACCTGTGCCAACGTCTGAGTTTTCAAAGTCTTTTTGAGTGATATTGCCGTATAAGCCTGTTACTGCATTGGCTGAGTTAGGATGAGCAAAATCTACGCCAAGCAATACTTGGGTATTATTATCACCATCAAACCCTGCAATTTCTTGGTTAGCGACTTCACCGACGGCCCATAGCGTACGGGCAGGTTGTTGCTCACTGTTTTGGATTTGGTTGACGTGTGACTGTAAGCGCTCATTGGTTGCAAGCCCGGTTGTCGTTGCAATATGTGGCAAAACGCCGATTAAGCTAGGCGCAGTGACAACAGCATTTGCATAGTCGGCGATCATTTGATGTGCTTGACCAGTCGGGTGAATACCATCAGCGAAGAAGTAGGTTTCGTTGGCATTTGCTTCTACAAGAGTATCAGGTCCACAAGTTAGAGAGCTATTGTTGTCACCGCAAGCTTCATCGGTGACATTAGTGAAACCATACTGAGCAGGCGACGCAATGATCTCCTGAGTTAAGCTAAACATATCTAGCGGTATGATATTAGCGCCAGTACCTGCGACGCCACTAAGCATAAACTGATTGTAGAGACTGGCTGCATCAGTTGCCGCTCTTTGGGCTGCCAAAGCCTCTGCAAGTTCTTGACCTTCTAGATCAGGGTCTGGAACAAACCTAGGCGTCAGACCGACATCAGGAATATTGGGTACTAAGATATATTTGGCACCATTGTCTTTTAGTGCCTGAATCGTTTCGGTTTGGCTAGATACTGCTCTAAGTATGGTCGCTTGAGCATTAGCAGGATCTTCAGCCGCCGCAAGCAAGTCATTTGCACCTGCCCATACAACATATAATCCATTAGGATCTACTGTGTTATTGGCGAGATAGCTATCGACTTGGCTATTGGCAGAAGCAATAGGAATACCGCCAGGGAAAAGCGCTCCTTCGCCTGCTCTTGCACCGCCGATAGCGTAGTTGTTACCAATTTGATTTCCAAGATAGACAACGGGAACAGCCGTGGTACCTAGCTGCTCAGCGAATGAGGTCGCCCATGTGTTGTCAGGGTTGGTGGTAAACTGAGCAGGACCTGGTACAACTTGACTAAAATAGCCCCCATCGGTCAGGCTATCACCAAAAAAGGTGACACTGTCATAAGCATTTGCGTGAGAAATACCAGCGATAGATAGGCTGATAGCAAGCATACTTTTGGTAAAAGTTTTGAGAGAGGTATGGCTAATTTTAGAACGTGAGGTATTACGAGGCATAGCGACTTCCTTGTCGTCAATGTAATAGTTTGTCAACCGAGTGTAACCACTTTTTAAAAAGCTAGCAATCGTTTTGATTGCAAAATTGCAAGAATATTGCCTTATTTAAATAAGTTTTTAGAGCATAAAAAAGGGGTGTTCAAGTATTAAAAAATCATACTGTCTCGCTCACATAATATTTTGTTTCCTTCTATGTAATTATGCTGTAAGCACCTGATTTCTATTCAGTTATTTTTATTGAAAAGTATAAGGCTTATCTGTCGACATTGCTTGTTTAACTCAACTAACTGCCCAATCGTAAATAGTATCAAAGCAGCACTCCACAATAAGATAGTCAGACTAAATGCGTATAAAGATGTCACTGGCGGCAATAGCAAAGTATAGCTAGCAGTATCAATACTATAGAAACTGAAATTAAGCTTGTTTTTGTGGACGCAATAATAAGGCCAGTCCAAGTGCTACAAAAGCTGCGATACCAGATATCATATAACTGATACTAAAATCCCCAGTGATTTCTGCAAGATAGCCTGCGGCCACTGGTCCGAGAGCTTGTCCTCCTGAAAAGGCAAAAGTTAGCGCCGCAAGCGCACTTGCCGCTGCAGCGGGTCCAAAATAGTCTCCCGCCGAAGCAGACATAATGACAGGAACACTCCAAACCACTAAGCCAAACAGAATAATGGACGAATACAGTCCGAAATCCCAGTCAGTAAGTCCGACCAACAGATAAGCGATAGCAAGGAAAAAGAAGGCTAAAGCGAGACCAAGGCGTCTGCCAATATGGTCAGAGATCCAGCCAAATAATATACCTGAGAACATACTGAGTAGGCCAATCCATGCCCAAACCCCACCCGCAGTTGCTTCACTCAGTTGATACGAGCCAACCATACTGGTGACAATGAAGGTGACGTAAACCATATAAGTAGCACCATAAATGGCAAAGATGACACCTAGATGTACGAGTAGCTTAATATTGCTACGTTCTAGCTTTTTCTTATTTTTAACAGGTAAGATAGGTGCGCGCCCAAAAGGATTTTGGCTGACATCGTCCGGATGGTTGCGAATCAAAGTAAAAGTAAGCCAAGCTACCGCAATATTAATCACGGCAAAAATTAGCCAGCCTGTCTGCCAAGACAGTAGGGTAAAGATAGGTAAGAGTTTGGGTACGACAAAGCCTGATAGAATGATACCAAATCCAGGACCCGCCATGACCAGTCCTAAAGCAAGCCCGCGGTGCGAAGGAAAAAACCAATGCGACATGACGCTCATCATTGGTAAGACCACGCCGCCGCTACCGATACCTGTCAATACATAGAGTGCGCAAAGTATGGGAAAACTGGTGGTAAAAGCCATACCAAACATAGAGACAGCAATGAGGAGGAGGCTTGCCGTCGCAGTCGTTCGAGTACCCAACCGAGGTAGAATAAAAGGGCTTAGAAGCACTGCAACCAGATATCCTATCAGGTTGGTGAATCCCAAGATTCCACTTTGGGTATAATTTAATCCTAGAGAAGATGACATGGATGGCAGTAACATACCAAATGCGAATCGTCCTAACCCAAGTCCGCAGAACATTGCTACAGAGCCTGTAGCAGCAACGATCCAAGCGTAGTGTAATCTGCCTAGCTTAAGAGGAGCGGTGTTGCTTTTTCGAAGCATTCCATCGGGCATCACGAATCTCCAACAAGTTGAAAATTCGCAATATATATCGTCACTAAATTTATATCGTAGGTAATGACTTCCTTGTTTTGAATAGTATCCATTTCACACTCATCCTTTTGTGCTTAATCCCCATCAGTCCTTTATTAAATATACTTATAGCCTAAGCATACTTATGCCTAATAAAATTAGTATAACTGCACCTGAACGTTCGTTCAATCAGTGTGTAAGAAATCTTTGAAATGCTTTATGGGCTACATTGTTGTATTCATACATAAAGAAAATGCCAGCCCATTTATATGGCTGGCATTCTGCTTATTATTTCTGATGGTTCCTTCTCGACTGCTATTTTTGGCTATCCCTTAATATCGACTTATTAGTTAACCAAGTCGTTTACTCAATTCAGGAAAACGTTTGATCATAAATAGCATTAATAGTAACGCAACAACTGCGATAGCCGCACCTGTATATCCTACGCTAGATAGTGAAATGTGTGTGACGGCATAACCACCGAATAGCGCACCCGTACCAATCCCCAAATTAATAATACCTGAGAACATCGACATCAGCATGTCTTGCGCATTGACATCGACCATGATGACTTTGGCTTGCATTGAGATAATCAGTAGCATGAGCGCCGCGCCCCATAGTAAGGCGATAAAGCTGAGCGCCCATACAGAGGTCACTGCTAGCAACAGCGCAAGCATAGACACGAGCATCAGTATGGTCGATATTAGCATCAATCTGGTATTGAACCGATCGCCCCAACGACTAAATATCACACTACCTACAATTCCAGCTGCACCGAATAGCAACAGTACAAAAGTTGCAGCGTTTTCACTGATATTACCGACTTGGCGCATGAACGGTTCTATATAAGAATAAGCTGTATAGTGCGCTGTAAAGACTAGTAAAATAAGCAGGTACAAACAGACTAATAGGGGGGTTTTAAGTAGTTCTGGAATCTTTCTAAAAGACCCTTCAAACATACTAGGTAACGTCGGTAAGAGTCTCGCTTGTAGAATAAATACAATTAAGGCAATGACGCCAATACCGCCAAATGTCGCTCGCCAGCCAAACCATTGGCCAACTAAACGTCCCAGCGGCACACCCAATACCATTGCTAACGACGTACCAGTCGCCAGTACGCTAAGCGCCATGGCTTTTTTGCCTTCAGGTGCGACACGTATCGCGATTGCAGCCGTGATGGACCAAAATATCGCATGAGATAACGCAATCCCAACCCGACTAATGAGCAGCACATCAAAGCTCCAAGCGAATACGGACAGTACGTGACTGGCAATAAATGCGGCAAAAAGCCCCAAGAGTAAACGTTTACGCTCAAATCTACTGGTTAATAGCATTAGTGGCAATGACATTGCTGCGACAATCCAAGCATAGAGTGTCAGCATCCAGCCAGTCTCTGCCGTCGTAATAGAGAAGTCTTGGGCAATGTCGCTCAACAGCGCCACAGGGACAAATTCTGTGGTGTTCATAATAAAGGCACTAACGCCCATCAAAAATACTTGAAAATACTGAGTTCGGCGAGCGTTTGAGCTGGCCTCAAGGTTATGTGTCATAAAATCCAATACAGATGCGAATACTACGTGTGATAGGTCAAAGTGGGGCAGGCTTAATTAGAATACAAGGTTTGCGGGGCAAGATAGCAAGCCCACGTCGATCGTGAAAGGTGTTTTTTGATAAGGATTGTTAATTGGATGTTTATTGAGGATACTTAAGTAATATGAAACTGTCGTTAATCATATTGAATGCGTTGGGATACTTGCTAACGACCAAACTACAATTCATTTAAAAAGAAGCGACACCAGTTGTCGTAGAAGGTTTTAAGCGGCTTTATTTTTATAGGGGTTTATATTATAGTTATTGAGTCAGGCAAAAATAACAGGGCAAACAGTTAATCCTCGGGGCGCAATGCTTCACTTCTTAACTGAGTTTTTAAAGCGCTATCTTAGCGATGTTTTTTCAGCAATGTTATTTACGTTGAATCTTAAACTTCTACGCCTGTACAAACCTAAAAAACTATATCTATTAATAAACAAAAAACTTAGTAGAGAAAGCTCGTTAACATTGCAAAAATATAAGCAATGTAACAGCGAAAAACTGTGGCTAAAAAGTCTATCCGAATTAAAAACTACTACCTTACCAAGTCGATTAATTTACTTAACTTTATAGATAATGACGTCATTTAAACAATGGCGAATAGGCTCGGCTGGCTTGAAATCAGAATTCAGACCAGACAATAAAAATAAAGAGACATGCAAACCGAAATCAAAATAATAAGGATATAAATATGACGACATTAACGTATCAGTTTGAGCAAAAACGGTTAGATAACTTTAAGTGGTCGGGTAGCTCAAAGCTATCTGGTATAACGGCACTAGCAAATGATGAGAAAGACCGAGTACGAAAACAGCCATTGTTTTACCTCGAAACGGTTTCTGTAAACAGTTATGAAGATGATATTTATTTCGTGAACAATACTAATGAGATGCTCAGATGGGTAGCACCCTTTAAACCCTATCGAAATATAGAGGAGACAAGAGCAAAGTTGGGCGATACCAGTGATGAAAACTTACGTAAAGTGACCCTCTATAGTGATGACATGGATCGTTTATACACGAACGTACTGCCCAATCAGGGGGTGCGGATTGGTAGTACTCATATCATGTACGACAGTGATGCGATGATGCAGTGGTTTATACATGTGCCATATAAAGGGCCAGATATGCATTATGCGATTTGGCGTTTTAATGTAGTGGAAAAGGGCGGGATTCGAGGAACTTATCCATTGTTGTGGGATGATTTTAGTAAACCCTCGCACATGGTGAGTTGTGACTGTCTGTCTGAGCGGGCTGATATGCCGATAGAGGCCAGTATTTATGAAGAGCGCTGTGCAATGCTTGACAGGCTTATCGGGTCATTTGGCATATCAAATGCCATATTCATATTAGCGATAAATGATGTGCTTTATCGTTATGGCGTGGGCTGGAGCGCGCCTTATAGCGAGTCGGATATACAGGCGCAAGACATTGCGATGAAACTAACAGCACAAAAGCCAGAAAATGTGGGAGTGGTGAAAGCTATTGTCCAAGCGGTTTATGACTTTTGGTTTAACGAAGGTTTTTCAAAAAATATCTCAATGCTGGCTTGTGAGGAGCTTTTGAGCCTGTATCAAGCGCAGGTTGCTAGCCAGAAACCAGTTTAATTTATAAGCCAAATTATCAAGAAAAAACCTAAATAATAATTAAAAAAGGAGAACCTTATGATGTGTCCTATCGAAAATAATGATACGTTTTTATTGTTTTTTCATGGCTTTGATTCAAGCAATGAGACCAGTAAATATACCTGTATCACACGTGAGCCTAAATATTGCCAAACGGTCAATTATCGAGAGAGTTTTGCAGAAATATTTGAGATTTATGATGCTTTGATTCGTGAGAAGATGACATAGTATCCACGTGTGGTGTTGGCGGGGCATTCGCTTGGCGGTTGGTTTGCCAATCATTTTGCCCATAAATACAACTTGCGGGCACTGTTGATTGCGCCTTGTGTCTATCCAAGTGAGGTATTGGCTGACCGTATCCCTGACGTGGCTGATATGAAGCTATCTTTTCCCACAACCAATACCGAGATGGTACGAGTCATGGTAGAAGTCGATGATGAAAGTCTTGATGTGGCAGTGGCTAGACGAACCTTGGTAAATCTACCTGATAGCTGGGACGTCGATTATTTTGCAGGCGGTCATCACCGTATCGCTCGTAGTAGTGATATTTGGTATCACTTAACTCATCTGTGCGAAGATCCCATCTTTTGGATGGATGAGGCGACATATCATGGTGAAGACTGATAGCAAGGGCAGTCAAAAAACTGTCGCGACTGATGGATAAATAAACTGCTTAAAATAATTAATTGACATTAAAGACGATCGGTCATAATATCTATGCATGACGATTACTAAGCCAAAAGCCCGTCGAGGGCGTCCACCCAATGTTGAACGCGAGTTTACGGATACCCGTGAAGCTCTTTTGAGATCTGGGATGGAAATGTTGACAGAGCAAGGTTTTGCGACCACTGGTATCGATGCCATACTCAAACGCATCAATGTGCCTAAAGGTTCTTTCTACAATTATTTCAAAAACAAAGAAGCATTTGGACAGGAAGTATTACGGCAGTACGCGTTGTATTTTGCTCGCAAGCTAGATTATTGTTTTCTGAATGAGCAAGTATCTCCCATGCAGCGTATTAGTGACTTCGTTGAAGATGCAAAGTCAGGAATGATCAAGCATGAATTTCGACGCGGCTGCTTAGTAGGAAACTTGGGTCAAGAGATTGTCGTGTTGCCTGAGAGTTTTCGTTGTGAGTTAGAAGGTATATTACTTGATTGGCAAAAGCGTTTAGCGGCTTGCTTGCGTCTGGCAGTACAACAAGGACAAATACATTCTCATAGTGATTGTGATGAGCTTGCTGCTTTCTTTTGGATTGGTTGGGAAGGTGCGGTTCTGCGTGCTAAGTTAGTACAAGATGTCAGTCCATTAGATACTTTTTTCCGAGGTTTTGTAGCAGGAATACAGAAGTAATTTTTTATATATACTTTTAGACGAACGGTCTAAATTATTTTTTACTTATTTATAGACGATTGGTCTAAATAGGAGCTACTATGTTTAATGCGATATTAATTGAAAAAAATGACGATGTTTATCAGTCTAATCTGACTGAGATGCAGGACGCGCAATTGCCTGAGGGTGATGTGACGGTTCGTGTGGCATATAGCACGCTCAACTACAAAGATGGATTAGCCATTACTGGCCGTAGTCCTGTGGTACGTCAATTTCCAATGGTTCCAGGTATAGATTTAGCGGGCACTGTCGAAACAAGTAGCCATCCTCGCTACAAAGCTGGCGACAAAGTGTTGTTGAATGGATGGAGTGTGGGTGAGAAGTATTGGGGCGGTCTATCACAAAAAGCACAATTAAACGGTGACTGGCTGATCCCGCTCCCTGAATCGATGACTGAACGTCAAGCAATGGCAATAGGTACAGCAGGATATACTGCGATGCTTTGTTTGATTGCGTTAGAGCGTCATGGACTCACACCAGAGCGTGGCGAAGTATTGGTGACTGGTGCTAACGGCGGTGTTGGTAGCTTTGCCATCGCACTTCTAGCAAACCAAGGTTACTCTGTCACTGCCTCTACGGGACGTCTGGAAGAAGCCGAATACTTAAAAAGCCTTGGTGCAACGACGATCATTGACCGAGCGGAATTGAGTAGTCCGGGACGTGCACTTGGTAAAGAGAAATGGGCCGCTGCAATCGATTCTGTTGGTAGTCATACGCTGGCCAACGTTTGTGCCAGTACCTGTGAAGATGGTTTAGTCGCTACTTGTGGATTGGCTCAAGGCATGGATTTCCCTGCTACTGTTGCGCCATTTATTTTACGCGGTGTTAGTTTGCTTGGTATTAATAGCGTGACGCGACCTTATGATGAGCGTATAGAAGCATGGCAGCGTTTGAGCACAAGCTTGGATATGACGCAATTAGATGCAATCACCAGAGAGATTGGCCTGAGTGAAGTCATTACGGCGGCAAGCGAATTATTGGACGGTAAAGTTCGTGGTCGAATAGTCGTTGACGTTAATCGCTAAGCGTTAATTTTTCATACTTCAACACTAATGTTTCGATGTTATGCCTCTTTTTAATACATGAATAAGTGGTGCATCGAAACGTCTAAGATTGAATGCGCAAAGTGAAAAAGAATTATTCACAAACGGTCACAAATATCGGTATTTATTTTTTGTCATCTGATGTGCTATCATCGTTGAACGAACTATCGTGGGTTTAACAGTTTTGTTATTGCCGACCATGACAACAGTCTAATGGCGGCATGACAAACCTTGCAACTTCCAGCACGATATAAAACAACTCTGGTAAAGCGCATGAGCCTGTACTCCGACAACCTCATTTGTGCCTGATTTTTTGCCTATTTGGGCGTATATCATACTTTTTCGTCGGAGTTACAGGAGTCTAAGGTGTTCAATATCATGAGCCACATTGCTAACCCATCTAAATATACCCGTCGTTATCACCCACGCCATTCTCTAGCGCAATATATTATCAATCAAATAGAGTCGCTTGAGCTGCGTCCGCAAGATATCGTCAAGCAAATGGGCTATCCTCTTAAACATACCATACCTGCCTATGACCGCCTGCGCCATGTACTGTCGCATAGGTATCTTGGACTTGATGGCAGCTATATGGACAAATACTTTACCGCTGATGGGTTTTTGGCAAAACTATTTGCCGTGCTTGAGATACCGTATCAGCCATTCGCAGAAGATATTGCTCAGATTAAAAATGACTTGGCGAATTACTCCACTACGCTACCCAAATATAGCTTACGAGCGGAAATGGATTTTACATTTACCAGTGCTGATAACTGGATGTCTCGTGGTGCGGCTTCACGTTTTGCGCAAGTGCACTTGCCTAGCGGTTTTGCCAAACTAGACGAAGCTCAACGTAAATCAGTGATTCAAGACAGCATCTGCGAGCATTATCAGCAGTATGAGGGCAGTTTGCCATACGATGGTGTTATCAAAGGTTATCGACTGACTATTGAACAAAACAACCATGTGGTTGATGGTGCAGATTATGGCTTACCAAAATCCAGCAGTATCTAAAATATTTTAAATAGGTAAGCATCACGACCTGTTCATTGTATTGACTGAAAATAAGTATAAAAAAGCCTCACTGTATCGTGGGGCTTTTTGGTTTTTTACGTTATGTTTTCTTGTAAGAGTCAGATACTGCTAAATGTCAGTTTTATAAAACTCATTTTAGGCCTCAGGTTTAGAGATGGCGCGCCATAAAATCACAAATAGCGCATCAAATTCTGCATTAATAGGCGTCTCTGTTTGGCGAATGGTATGCATTAAGCCAAGTCGACTGATAAATCCCATAAACACATCGAAGAGTATGTGCAAAGGAACGGTGTCGTTGAGCACCCCACGATTTTGACCATCTTCTAGTACCGCTAAAAACGCGCCAATTAACTCTTTGTTTTCATAGATTGCGATATTGCGTATCCGCGAGGCCGACACAGAAGACAGCACCATCACCGCATCTGGATGCGAGTCGACAAAATCAAAGCAGACCCACAACGTCTTACGTAGACGATCTTGTACGCTATCAATCCCTTGCAGATGATCCATGATGCGAGCGGCTAATCTGCCGAGCACAATATCCATAATGGTATAAAACAGCGTTTGCTTGTCCCCGAAGTACTTGTAGAGCGTTTGCAAGGAAACGTTTGCAGACTTTGCAATCTGCGCCATCGTCACCTCATTGGCGTCAAATCCTGCAAAGACTTTACGAACAGCTTGTTCAATTTTATCCAAAGTTGCGGGCCGCATATCGGATAGGGGCGCTAGAGATCGAGTCTGCGTGAGGCTATCTGACTGATTAAAGGTTTTCATATTTATCGCTTCTTAAAGTATTGGCTATTTGATACGTCCTACCAGTTAAATGATTTGCTCGGTAGTTTAACGTGATTAAATCAATAAGTAATGTAGATTACCATTTTTGTTTAATTGATTGCGAAGTAGTTTTTCGTAGCCTAGTATAAGACTCATATATTAATAAATACAAAGAATTTATAGTATATTTATAACAGTAATATAAATTACCATAGTTTAAAAAATGGCTTAGATATAGCTGTTATTCATTCAATATCGTCAAGGATAGACATCATGAGTATCGAAAAATTCACCCCAAACTGGATGACCGAAGAGCATCAGATGGTGCACGACAGCGCCTTAAAAATGTTTCAATCTTGGGATCCCAAAGATGAGCAGTGGCGCAAAAACGGCATGATCGATCGCGATGCATGGGAAGAGGCAGGCGAGATGGGGTTTTTGTGTGCAGCGATACCAGCTGAGTATGGCGGCGGCGGCGGCGATTTCGGTCATGAAGCGGCGCTTATCTACGCACAGACTGAAGCCAATCAGTCGGGGTTTGGCGGTATGGTGCATTCAGGCATTGTCGCGCCTTATATTTTAGACCACGGTACTGAAGAACAAAAACAAGCTTGGCTACCAAAAATGGCAACGGGCGAATATATCGGCGCTATCGCCATGACCGAGCCTGGCACTGGCTCCGACCTACAAAACATCAAAACCTATGCAGTAAAAGACGGTGATGACTACATTATCAATGGTTCTAAGACTTTTATCACCAATGGTCAGCACGCCAATCTTATCTTATTAGCATGCAAAACAGACCGTGAAAAAGGCGCACAAGGCGTCTCACTTATTATCGTAGAAACAGACAAAGTAGAAGGGTTTGAGCGTGGACGTAATCTCGACAAAATTGGTCTGACCTCTCAAGACACCTCAGAGCTATTCTTTAGCAATGTACGTGTGCCGCAAACCAACCTGTTGGGTACGGTGGAAGGCATGGGCTTTATCCAGATGATGCGGGAGCTGCCACGTGAGCGTTTAATCATTGCGTTATCTGGGGTTGGCTCGATGAAGCTTGCTATCAATCTAACACTAGATTATGTAAAGGGCCGTGAAGCCTTTGGCAAACCTATTTGGAAGTTTCAAAACACGCGTTTTAAAATGGCAGAATGCTATGCTGATTATCTTGCTGCCAGTACCATGTGTGATGCTGCAGTCGATGCGATGTTAGATGGCAAACTGTCTGTACCACATGCGTCATTAATTAAATACTGGGTCACCGAAAAACAGTGCGAAGTCATCGACGAATGCGTGCAGCTGTTTGGTGGCTATGGCTATATGACAGAGTATCCTATCGCACGTTTATATGCTGATGCGCGCGTGCAAAAAATCTATGGCGGTACAAATGAGATTATGAAGGAACTGGCATCACGCTTTATGTAGAAGCTTATATTATAAGACTACGATAATTATTGTTTATTTAAAAATAAAAAAAGGATTTTTTATGACTGAGATTGCTTATATTTATGATGCGATCCGCACGCCACGTGGCAAAGGAAAAAAGGACGGCTCGTTGTATCAGGCATCACCGATTTGGCTGACGCGAACTTTACTAAAAGAAATGCAACAGCGCCACAACTTGGATACCAGTTTGGTCGATGATGTGGTACTTGGCTGTGTGACCCCAGTGGGCGAGCAAGGCTCTGATATTGCGCGTATCGCCGTCATTGATGCTGGTTGGGCACAAAGTGTGGCAGGTCTTACCTTGTCTCGTTTTTGTGCCTCTGGTCTAGAGTCTATTAATCTTGCGGCTGCCAAAATCATGTCAGGTATGGAAGACATGGTAGTGGCAGGCGGTGTGGAGTCTATGAGCCGTGTGCCGATGGGCTCTGATGGCGGTGCTTGGTACATGGATCCGCGTGTGAATGAAGCGACGCATTTCGTGCCACAAGGAGTGGGTGCAGATACCATCGCGACGCTCAAAGGCTTTAGTCGTAATGATGTTGATGCCTTTGCCACTGAGTCACATCGCCGCGCAGCACAGGCTTGGGAGAACGGCTATTATGACAAATCGGTCGTCTCTGTCACCGATATCAATGGCATGATGCTGTTAGATAAAGATGAAACCATCCGTCCTAATACCAATGTCGAGACCTTAGCGGGTCTTAAACCGTCTTTTATTATGCCGGGAAGAATGGGCTTTGATAGCGTTATCTTGGACAGATATACGACAATTGAAAGCGTCAACCACGTACACCATGCGGGTAATTCTTCTGGTATTGTTGATGGGGCTGCCATCTGTTTGGTCGGTAGTGCGACGGCTGGTCAGAAAGCAGGGCTAAAACCACGCGCCAAAATCACGATGGCCTCAGTCATTGGCTCAGAGCCTGCCATTATGCTGACAGGTCCGACACCCGCTTGCCAAAAAGCCCTCGATAAAGCGGGCATGCAAGCCTCTGATATAGACCTGTGGGAGATTAATGAAGCATTCGCTGCTGTACCGATGAATACTGCTGATGATTTTGGACTCTCGCTTGATATTGTCAATGTCAATGGTGGCGCAATCGCTATGGGTCATCCGCTTGGCGCAACAGGCGCGATGCTCATGACGACAGTCCTTGATGAGTTAGAACGTCGCGACTTACAGATCGCTATGATTACGCTATGTGTGGGCGGTGGTATGGGCATTGCCACCATTATCGAGCGTGTCTAACTTTTCTCTAAAATAGACTAAAAACCAATTAGACTAAAACGCAATATACAAAGAATCATTTAAGGGATAAAAATGATGACAAACAATCAGGCAGCTAACCAAACAGTAGATAGCGTGACCGCCATTAATGCACTAGAAAACTTCTCCGGCCAGCGTGATGACGATGGTATCGTCACCGTCACGATTGACCAAAGCAAACGAAAAATGAATGTCATCGGTGATAGCTTTACGGAGTCGTTCGCCACGATAGTTGATAGTTTCATCAATGATGATTCAGCTACAGGCTTGATTCTCACATCGGCCAAAGAAACCTTTGTGGTTGGCGCAGATATCGATCAATTGAACCAGATAAAGACAGCTCAGCAAGCATTTGCATTGACCGAAGAACTAAAAGGGAGTTTGCGTACGCTTGAAATGTCAGGTAAACCCGTCGTCGCTGCTATGACAGGAAACGCATTAGGCGGTGGTTTAGAGTTGGCACTTGCCTGTCATTATCGTATTGCCATTGACACGCCTAAGACCAAGCTTGGTTTGCCTGAGGTGAAACTGGGCTTGCTACCTGGCGGCGGCGGTACTCAGCGCTTACCAAGGTTGGTCGGTATTCAAATGGCACTGGAGCTGATGACTCAGGGCAAAGAATTACGCCCAGCAGCGGCAAAAGACATCGGACTTATTGATGCGACTGTCACTGATCGAGCAGATATGTTAAGGCAAGCTAAAGACTGGATTCAAAATAATCCAAGCGCTCAGCAGCCATGGGATAAGAAAGGCTTTAAAATCCCTGGCGGCGATAGCAAGCATCCAAAAGTAGTGCCTATATTCTCTATCGCCCCAGCCATGGCCAATCAGAAGTCACATGGCAACTATCCTGCGATCACTCATATTATGTCTTGTGTGTTTGAAGGGTGCTTAGTAGACATCGATACAGGGCTTGAAATTGAGTCGCGTTATTTTGCCGCTTGCGTACTGTCTGCTGAATCTAAAAACATGATTAACACCTTATGGACGCAGCTGAATAGTATCAAAAAAGGTCAATCTCGGCCTCAAGGCTTTGAACGCACAACCACCAAAAAAGTCGGTATCTTGGGCGCTGGCATGATGGGCGCAGGCATTGCTTATGTCACTGCCAAAGCAGGTATAGATGTCGTTTTATTGGACACAGAAATTGCCAATGCTGAAAAAGGCAAAGCGTATTCTGTCAATATTTTGGATAAAGCCATTAGCAGAAAGCGTGCTACCGAAGAGAAAAAACAAGTTTTCTTAGAACGTATCACGCCAACAGTTTCTTACGATGATTTGGCAGATTGTGATCTTATTATCGAAGCAGTGTTTGAAAACCGAGAAATCAAAGCCAAGTGTACCCAGCAAAGTGAGGCAGTGATTCCAAGCACGGCCGTCTATGCGTCTAATACCTCAACGCTACCGATTACTGGATTGGCAAAAGCCAGTACGCGCCCAAACCAGTTCATCGGTCTGCATTTTTTCTCGCCAGTAGACAAGATGCCGCTGGTTGAGATTATCATGGGCGAGCAAACCGACGATGCGACATTGGCCAAAGCTTTCGACTATGTTGTACAAATAGGTAAAACGCCTATCGTCGTCAATGATAGTCATGGCTTCTATACCTCGCGGGTATTTGGTACCTATGTGTCAGAGGGCATTGCGATGCTAGGAGAGGGTGTGCATCCGCGTAGCATTGAAGTTGCCGGTATGAAAACAGGTATGCCGATGCCGCCCTTAGCATTACAAGATGAAGTGTCATTAAGCCTCGCATTGCATGTCAGCGAACAGCAGCAAGCGGATATGGTAGCCGAAGGTAAGCCAATCGTAGTGCGTCCTTCTTATGAAATACTAAAAACACTGGTCAATGAGCATGGGCGCGAAGGTAAGAAAAATGGCAAAGGATTCTATGACTATCCAACAGAGGGTGATAAACATCTATGGCCTGAGCTGGTAAATTTATATTCGCCAAAATCGGAGCAACTCTCGCAGCAAGACTTGGTCGATCGCCTGATGTTTATTCAAGCCAATGAATCTGCTAAATGCTATGAAGAAAATGTTGTGCGCTCAGTTGCCGACACCAATATAGGGTCTATCTTTGGATGGGGGTTTGCACCGCAGCATGGCGGTACGCTACAGTTTATCAATGCAATGGGCGTGAGTGTATTTGTTGAGCGGAGTCGTGAGCTGGCTGCGAAATACGGCAAACGTTTTGAGCCTGCTCAAATCTTGTTAGATATGGCAGTCAAAGGCGAGGCGTTCTCTGATGACTGATGTGTATGTATCAAATCATGATCAAATGGCTGACTGTCTACAAGGGTTACGAGTGGTCGATCTGACTCGTAACCTACCTGGGCCTTTTGCCACGCGTTTGCTTGCGGATTTGGGCACGGACGTCCTTAAAATCGAACCCAAACAAGGTGATCCTGCTCGGGTATTTGGTGAATTATTCGCAGCTCTGAACCACGGTAAGACTACCGAAAAATATGATTTTCATGATTCCAAAGCGATTGAAGCTATAAAAGCACATCTTAAAGAGGCTGATGTGATGCTAGATAGCTTTCGCCCAGGTGTCTTGGCAGAAATGGGGCTAGATGCTAAGACCTTGCATGCCATCAATCCAAAGCTAGTAATAGTGTCAATCACTGGCTATGGTGTAGCAGGCAATTACGTAAAAGAAGGTATTTACTTAGAAGATGCTGACTCAAAAAATGGCTCTCAAGTGAATCGTGACTGGGCCAATAAGGCAGGTCATGATATCAATTTTATGGCTATGAGCGGTGTACTAGATCAGCTAAGAACAGCGCAGGGTGAGCAGGCTATGCCCAATATCCAGTTTGCGGATTTGGCAGGTGGTAGTGACACAGCCGTGATAGCATTGTTGGCTGCTGTATTTGCCGCCCAGCGTAGGGGCAGGGGACGACACATTGCTATTAGTATGACGCACAGTTTGTACAATCATATGGTCATGCCAAAGGTCACAGGAAAACTGATTAATAGCCTTTCAGGAGATGGCTTAAATGACACTCTACTGCCGCAGCATGATTTTTTAGGCGGTGCATTACCATGCTATCGATTGTACCAAACCGCTGATCAGCGTCATATGGCGGTTGGTTCCTTGGAGCTGAAATTTTGGCAAGGTCTATGTGAGGTATTGGAGCTGCCGTCGCTTAAAGAAATACACTGGCAACTTGGTATCATGCCCAATAGACCCGAGAGTGAAGCCGCGACCAACACAATCGCGGAAAAATTTGCCAGTCAAACGCTTGAGTATTGGCAACTTGTATTTTCAGTAACGGATGTCTGTGTGACCCCTGTGTTGAGTCTACATGAAGCTAGAGCTCACCCTTTATTTGCACATCAAGATGAACATCATGCGACGTCAGGGTGGCAGCAAGTGAATTAATAATTAGTCTGTATTATTCTGACTGCCTGTCTAAACCAGAGTGATTGAACTTGTAT
This sequence comes from Psychrobacter sp. 4Dc, assembly GCF_002836715.1. Classification (GTDB taxonomy): domain Bacteria; phylum Pseudomonadota; class Gammaproteobacteria; order Pseudomonadales; family Moraxellaceae; genus Psychrobacter. The sequence goes on along the minus strand of NZ_PJAT01000142.1, from coordinate 12,478 downwards.
ATTTATAACTGTCTATCTAAAATTGCCTGAATAAGAGACAATACGCCCATAAATCCTAAAGTTTTACGGTACTGAAGCATAGTAGCGCGTTCAAAAGCTCTTAGAGATTGAGCAACACAGACATTTAATAAATTTAACTCAAGCAAAAAGGCAGTTCTGAATGACCAAACATAACCCGTATAATTTTTTACCTTTGCAGCCAACAGGTAGAAACGAGACTAATACTGCTAATACCTATGCTCCTGAAGATATGATTAAAATATACGAGCAGCAGTTTCTCATTCAAGTGCCTGAAGAAGAGCTGACCGAGTTTTTGCCAGCGTTAAAAGCATTCTATGATATCGATAACCATACCTTAGATGTCAGTGCCATTATTTTTGATGCAATTGCAGACTCTGCTATCATTTATAATCACAAAGTTAAAGTCGGCGAATATCAGATATTAGGTGAGTTGATAGAAGAAGCGATTGAATATGATGAAGACAATAAAAGTGATGAAAGCACTGAAAACGAAGAGATTCAAGCCTATACATTAGAGTGCCAACGTACATTTTTCATCAATGATGTAGAAATACCTTATCATTTTAACCTATTTATTTATGGCGACGGTTATTCTACTTTAACCAAAAAAGAAACCGTACTAGAAAAAATGTATTGGTTTGTCAGAGGTAGGTTTGAAGAGGATTTGCTAGATGACGCTGAAGATAACGACAGCTTAGAATCTATTAATGCGCAACTAGCCAGTTTAGGCATTCGTGAAATGGATCTGACGACTGTGAATGAGATAATCAACTATGTAGAAGGCAGCATCATTGACGATCCTATGGTGGACGAGCTTAATAAGCTGTTAGATGATGCTGAGTAGTGTGGAAGATAAGTTAGTAGAACGAGCAAAATTTATGTTTGTAAATGCTATAAAACAATGAGTTATCCTAAGCTATCTAGGGTAATTTCACATTCTGAATATTCATTCGAAATTTTGTGTATAGGGTCTTAGGTCAGGTATCTGATTGAATAGCTATATATAATTATATTAAAAAATGTTTTAAAAACTCCTAATAGCCTCTAAGCGTTATGAAAAAAAGCCTAACTACTCTTATCAGGAGTAGTTAGGCTTTTTAGTTTTATTATGAACTTTTGTTTATCTAAGTTATTTTCAGTTTTCTGAAAATTATTAATTAAAAAACCAACAATGATCTTAATATGGCAAATAGGTAATGTAATGTTTTTGTTAAGAAAAATCTATCGAATAAAAAAATGCAAGTGATTATTAGATATTGCTATATAGTAATTTTGATTGTAAATAGTGTATAAAATACGTAAAATTGTGATAGCATAGTGCCTCTTTTATTGTTGATAAGCCTATTTGTAAAACTTCTGTTTGGGTTTTCTTTGAAATCAGTATAGTTTTTTGTGGTAGCCATTCTTTGTAGCTGCTGTTTGTTACCGTGTAGTGTATTGTCTTAAAGGGTTTTATTATGGGGCAGTCTTTTAGGTTATTGAGTGCATCAGGTTTGTTGCTTGCTATCTTGTGGTCCGCTGGATGTGTAACAACGACTATTAATGCTGGGCTACAAGCTGGAGACCTACCACCAGTAGGTGACTTTACTGCTGAAAATGGTCTACAGTTTAATATTCAGCCGCTAAACTTAACGACATTACCAGCGCCTCAGGTGACTCGCCCTAATAATGATATTTATCAGCTGATTAATAGCTCAAAAAAGATAGAGTACAGCATTTCTACAGGAGATGTTCTCAGTATCATTTTGACTGCTTATCCTGATATTAATGCGGCATCCTCGTCGCTATCCGTCGATCAGCAGGGCTTTGTACAGTTTCCTTTAGTAGGAAGAGTAAAAGCGGCTGGTTTGAGTGTGCCTCAGTTTACTGCTTCTCTAAAAAGTCAGCTACAACGCTATCTGAAATATTCAGACCCGCAAGTAAAAATAATCAATTATCGTGGTAATAAATTCTTTATCGATGGCGAGGTCAAGCAGCCAGGTGAATTCGTAATTGATGACGCTCCTGTATCGCTGTACAGCGCGATATCAAAAGCGGGCGGCGCGACAGAGACAGGTGATTCAAATAGTATTGTCCTCAACCGTAATGGCCGCAACTATAACATCGGGCTACAAACTTTACGTCAAATAGGCTCATCGGGTAATCAGATATACATCCAAGATGGCGACTCTATTCATGTCAACAGCCAAAGCCGCAATCAAGTCTATGTATTAGGTGAGTTTGGTCAAGTAGAGCCAGTACCGATCTTGGAGCAAGGGTTGAGCCTGGCGCAAGTAATGGGTGAGACCAAAGGGTTGAACCCTCTCACAGCCAATGCGGCAAAAATATATGTCGTTCGTGACAACCCTGAATATCAGCGTACTAATATCTATTATATCGATATGCAAACCATTACCAATCTTGCCATTGCCAACCGTTTTGAGATGCAGCCCAATGATATTCTGTATGTTGATCCTACTGGCTTGACACGTTGGAACCGAGTTATCAGCTCGATATTACCATCAACGACAGCGATCAGAAGCTTTGCAACCTTATAGCTGCTAGTGTATCTAGCATAGTAAAAAAGTTATTAATAGGATCGCTACTGACGGTAATGAGTCATTGTTTGAAATAGTGGATAGTTATTATGGCATTTGAAAATATTCTGGTGGTTTGTGTGGGCAATATCTGTCGTAGCCCTATTGCTAAAACGATATTAGCGCAGCAGTATCCTCATAAAACGATCGACTCTGCTGGACTGTCTGCTTTGGTTGGTAACGGTGCTGATGCCAATGCCTTAGCCGTCATGTCAGCGCTAGGTATAGATATGTCTAAGCATATTGCCAAGCAGATTGATGAGACGCTAGTGATGCGGGCTGATCTGATTTTGACAATGTCTGAGAAACAGACTAAATGGATTGAAGACCGTTGGCCACATTGCCGCGGCAAAACCTTCCGAATTGGCCATTGGATCGATCAAGATATTGCTGATCCATATCGCCACGAGCTCTCAGTATTTGAAGACACTCGGCAAGATATCTTTGACAGTTTGAAACCATGGGCCAATAAGATTAGCTAAGCATTTACTATCATTGATTCGATACAGAATCACTGGCAATAAAATAAATAAGCCTCTATCTTACTTTAATGAACTAACCTTTATGATTAAAGATTCATCGAATACATCTAAAAACACTATTGAAAAAGACGATGACGAAATCGATCTGATGGCGCTGCTTTGGGTGTTATTGCGTGGTTGGAAGATCGTACTGTTCTTTGCACTATTAGGCTTAGTCATTGGGGTTTTGTATAGCCGCTATGTCAATCCCACCTTTAAATCGGATGCGCTAATACAGATTGAAGAGAACAGTCAAGGTATCGCAGCATTGGGTGAGAATATTTCTGAGTTAGTAGGCTCTGAAGCAAGCAAGGCTCAGACTGAGGCTGAGCTGATCAGATCGCGAATGATTTTAGAGCCAGTAGTCACGCTATTACATTTACGTATTAAGCTAACTGACCCTAATATTGGGGCAGTAGATAAAATCAAAACCAATCGCATTGATAGTCAGATCAATACTCCAGAAGGAGTGTCTTTAGATAGCGAGCAGGGCCGTGTACAAGTCAGTCAGTTTGATGTATCACGCGCTTATTTAAACCGCCCATTTACGCTAACCAAATCAGAGACAGGTTTTGTATTGACAGATGGCTTTGATGAGTTCAAAGGTCAAATCGGTCAAGCACATAAGTTCCGTGGTAACGATGGCCAGATACATATTACAGTCAATGACCTACCTGATGAGAGTTACCCGATAGCAATCAGTAAGCAGTCGCTAAAAGCGACCACAGACAGTATCAATAGTGCGTTGTCAGTGGTAGAGCAAGGCAAGCAAACAGGTATTATTCAGCTGTCTATGACCGGCAATAGTCAAGAGCAAGTCACAAATGTGCTGAATCAAATTGTGCTTTCGTATATTGAGCAAAACCAATCACGTGGCTCAGAAGAAACCACCAAAACGCTTACTTTTATGGAAACTCAGATACCAGCACTCAAAGAAAAACTTGAGAGTTCTGAAGCGGTTTTTAATGAATTCCGTAAAGAGTATGGCACGATTGATGTGGCCAAAGAGGCTGAACTGCTACTGACAGAAAACTCGCAAATCGATACACAGCTCAATGAGTTAAAACTAAAAAAAGCAGATCTGACTACTTACTATACTAATGAACATCCGTTGGTTGTACAAATTAATGAGCAACTTGCTGTGCTTAATAGTCGTAAACGAGACATTGATAGTACGATAGCTGGTTTACCTGAGATTCAAAGAGAGTTTTTAAAGTTATCAGAAGACACTGCAATCAACAGAGAGATCTACCTTACGCTACTAAAAAACTATGAACAACTTAAGATCGTCAAAGCAGGCCAGATTGGCTTTGCACGTATTATTGACTTACCGATTAGCACATATAAAGCCATCGCACCTAAAAAGCTACAAATAATCATATTGGCGTTATTGCTAGGTGCGATGTTGGGCACAATGCTAGTGCTGCTGAAGAACCTAATCAGAAATGTAGTAAAAGACCCTGAACGTATAGAAGTAAAGACAGGTATTCCAGTAGTCGCTACGATACCGCGCTCACCTTTGCTATCAAGAATTGGTAAAAATAAGCAAGCGAGTAATCGCTTATTGGCTCATATCGATCACAATAGTATGAGCTACGAAGCCATAAAAAGCCTGAGAACAAGTTTGGTTTTCTCAATGCCGAAACAGACTAGTGTGTTTGAGAATAACCACGATAATAACGGTACGACGTTTATTCGCGAAGGCAAGATTATCTTGGTGACTGGGGAGAGCCCAGGTGTAGGTAAGTCATTTATCAGTGCTAACCTAGCAGAAGTATTTGCTCAATTGAACAAAAAGGTGCTAGTGGTCGATGGAGATATGCGCTTAGGTGAGCTGCATAAGATATTCAACTTAAGTCAAGATAATGGTTTGGCCGATTATTTAACGGAAGGTCATAGCCGTTTGAGTAAACTGGAAAAATCCATGCCAGTGCAGCCTATTGCCGACCCAAGTATTGAAAGCTTTATTCATCCAACAGGTATCAGTGATATTGATTTCATACCGCGTGGTCGACATCCACACAATCCGGCCTCGCTTCTCATGAGCGAAAGATTTACACAGTTAATGACCGTACTCAAGACTCAATACGATTATATCGTTATCGATTCACCACCAGTACTGGCTGCGTCAGATTCGCTTATATTAGCGCAAAATGCTGACAAGGTGTTGATGGTCACACGCTATGATAAATCTATAGAAGGTCAGGTCACTTATGCGGTCAAACAAATGCACAAGGCCAATATACAAGTAGACGGTATTATTTTGAACGATGTACAACAAGGCTTAATGGATAAGTATAGTTATCACTATAGTTATGCTTATGGCGATACTAAGTAGTTAATGATAGCTCTTAATAATTAGTAGCTATCAATCATTAGTAGCTCTTAAATTAACGTACAGGCAGTTACGAATAAGCGCTAAATACTCAAAATAAGTTCGTTTTTGGTCATGCCAATAGGTAAAGTTGGAAATTATGTCGTTACAGTCAAACGTGGATGATAGTCATCGTTCTTCTAGCAATATTAATAATTCAGCTGATACCAAAACCTCTTGGCATTACCGTAGCACAAATTGGTTGTTGTCGCTGCCACGTGGTGTGAAGCGCGCTATATTGATCGGTGCTGACTTGTTAATGTCTATGCTTAGCTTATTTTTGGCAGTGGCCCTACGCTATGGCTATATTGCCAATCATATTAGCCCTGCTACGCTGTTCTGTTATGCAACAATTCCGGTCATTGGTTTATACGTGATTGGCTTTTACAAAGGGGTTTCGCGCGTCTTTTTTGATGCGGTGATGCGCCACGTCTTGCAGCTATTTGTGGTACTGATCTTGGCCTATCAGTTGATTATATTCCTGGATTGGCTACCGGGTATGCCGCGCTCAACGCCTATTCTCTATTTGTTCTTATTGTTTATTTGGTTATGGAACAGTCGTCTTACAATTAAAGAGTTATTGGCACGTTGGCAAGGTAAACGTCATAGCCGTAGTAAGCAATATGGTGAGCCCGAAAATATAATTATTTATGGTGCAGGGTTAGCTGGACAAGAGCTGTTTGAAGGGATAAGACATTCACATAAGTATCATATCGTCGGTTTCATCGATGATAATACTCAGCTCACAGGTGCTCATTTTTCGGGTAAGAAAATTTACCATGCTAGTGAACTGATTGAGCTGGTCGAGCGTTTGAATATTGCACAGGTATTTTTGGCATTGCCATCGGTTAGTCTTTCTCATCGTCGTAAAATCATTGATCAGCTCGCTGATGTATCAGTAAAAATCAAACAATTACCGAGTCTACAAGAGCTCGCTGACGAAAAAGTCACAGTCAGTACCATGCGTCAGGTCGATATCCTCGATGTACTGGATAGGCAGACAGTAGAGCCAAACGAATACTTATTACAGCAAAATATAACGAATAAATGTGTATTGGTCACTGGAGCAGGCGGCTCTATCGGTAGCGAGCTGTGTAGACAGATCGTCAAAAACAAGCCACGCTGCCTAGTATTGTATGAGCTATCAGAATATGCGCTATATAGTATCCATCAAGAGCTAATGGCTAAGGTAGCGAGCAAGGATGTATATAAAAGCATCGAGATTATCGCTATCATCGGTAATGTGACTAATGAAGCCAATCTGACTCGAGTAATGAGTGACTATAGTATTCAGACCGTCTATCATGCAGCAGCATATAAGCATGTGCCTATCGTCGAGCATAACCCTTTTGAAGGTGCGATAAATAACAGCAAGGGCACGTATCACTGTGCCCGCGCTGCAATCGAAGCCAAGGTGGAGACTTTTGTCTTAATATCTACTGACAAAGCGGTAAGACCAACTAATGTCATGGGTGCAACCAAACGCTTAGCAGAGCTGGTCTGTCAAGGCCTGAGTCAAGATCCTGCTAACAGTGGTACTTGTATCAGCATGGTGCGATTTGGCAATGTGCTTGGCTCGTCAGGTTCAGTAGTGCCACTGTTCACCAAACAGATAGAGCAGGGTAAGCCTATTACGGTCACACATCCAGATGTCACGCGCTACTTCATGACGATACCAGAAGCGGCCAACTTAGTGATTCAAGCAGGGGCGATGGCAGCAGGCGGTGAAGTATTCGTCCTCGATATGGGTACGCCAGTCAAAATCGTTGATTTGGCCCGTCGAATGATACATTTGAGCGGCTACGAGGTAAAAGAAGATGAGCATCCAGAAGGCGATATAGAGATCGTATATACGGGCCTAAGACCAGGTGAAAAGCTGTACGAAGAGCTAATTATTGGTGAAGATAATGTACAAGAAACGTCTCATCCGCTCATCATGCAGGCGATGGAACATAGCTATCCGCTATCTGACATTGAGGCAATACTGGTACAGTTCGTTGATAGGGCAAATCAGCATGATGTGGTATGGCTCAAGCAGCAGTTTAAGCAGCTTGTAGCAGGTTATCAATCGGCTCCGTAATCAGACATTTTAGTAAAACTCTTCGAAAACAGAATTAAATTTTATAAGGTGCTTTCTATGATTCTATTGACAGGCGGAGCAGGTTACATAGGTTCCCATATGCTACTGAAATTACTAGAATCGAATCACAAAGTAGTTATTTTAGATAACCTATTAAATAGTAGTTACGAGTCTATCAAGAGAGTCGAAGCTCTAAGTAATAAACAATGTATATTTGTTGAAGGTGATATAAGAGATAGTGAATGCCTGAATAGTATTTTTGATAAATATAATATCGATGCTGTCCTCCACTTTGCAGGTCTAAAAGCAGTAGGTGAAAGTACTGAAAAGCCATTGTTGTATTTTGATAATAATATCAACGGAAGCTTACAGTTATTGAGTTCTATGCAAAAACATAACGTAAAGAAAATAGTATTTAGCTCTTCTGCTACCGTATATGGCGATCCAGACGAATTACCAATTTCTGAAGAATGCCCTATGTCTATGCCTACGAACCCTTACGGCTATACAAAAATGGCGGTAGAGCAAATGCTAATGCAGGTAGTAGAGTCTGACCCTACTTGGTCAGTAGCTACGTTGAGGTATTTTAACCCAGTTGGCGCACATGATAGTGGCATGATAGGTGAAGACCCTAATGGCACTCCCAATAATCTTTTGCCCTATATCGCTCAGGTTGCAGTTGGTAAAAGAGATAAACTCTCTGTCTATGGTAATGATTATGCTACCCATGATGGGACAGGTATACGCGATTATATACATGTCATGGACTTGGTTGAAGGGCACTTAAGCGCATTAGATTATATAGTCAACAATCTAGGGTACCATGTATGGAATCTAGGAACTGGTAGCGGCTATTCTGTTTTAGATATGGTGAAAGCATTTGAAAAAGCCAGTAACACTAACATCCCCTATCAAATTGTAGAGAAAAGAGCTGGTGATATTGCTAGTTGTTATGCTGATGCGACTAAAGCTCATCAACAATTAAATTGGTTTACTCAAAGGCCTATTGAAGAGATGATGAAAGATACTTGGCGATGGCAATCTCAAAACCCTGATGGTTATACTAATTAGAAGTATCTATTGATTAATAGATACTATACAGAGAAAACTTATGCATTATATTAAAAATTTAAAAATTGCGGTCATCGGTATTGGTCATGTTGGTCTACCGCGAGCGGTTGAGTTTGGTAAGCATCACTCAGTTGTCGGCTTTGATATTAATACTGATCGTATAGCTGAACTAATATCAGGTACAGATCATACTTTAGAAATAAATAATGAAGAGTTATCTCAAGCAACACATTTGAGTTTCAGTTCAGAAATAGCGGATCTCCAAGAATGCAATTTCTTTATTGTGACTGTACCAACACCTATCGATGAGTATAAACAGCCAGATCTCACACCATTAGTGAAAGCATCCGAAGCTATCGGCAGCTTGCTTAAAAAAGATGACATAGTTGTTTATGAATCTACTGTGTACCCTGGCGCAACTGAAGAAGTATGTATTCCAGTATTGGAGCATGTTTCTGGACTTATCTTTAATCAGGACTTTTATGCAGGATATAGTCCTGAGCGTATCAACCCAGGAGATAAGGAGCATAGAGTTACTAATATTTTGAAGGTAACTGCAGGTTCTACACCTGAAGTCGCAGACTTCATCGATAGTGTTTATAACTTGATTATTACCGCTGGTACACATAAGGCACCAAGCATTAAAGTAGCAGAAGCGGCTAAGGTCATTGAAAATACCCAGCGCGATGTCAATATTGCCCTTATCAATGAGCTTGCCGTTATCTTTAACAAAATGAATATCGATACCCAAGCAGTGCTAGAAGCTGCTGGTACTAAGTGGAACTTTTTACCGTTTCGTCCGGGTTTAGTTGGCGGTCATTGTATCGGTGTCGATCCGTATTATTTGACCCATAAGGCACAGGCTATTGGCTACAACCCTGAGATTATACTAGCGGGTCGACGTTTAAATGACAGTATGGGTGAGTATGTCGTCACCCAATTGGTCAAGACCATGATTAAAAAGCGCATACAAGTAGAGGGTGCCAAGGTTTTAATCTTGGGATTAACTTTCAAAGAAAACTGTCCCGACGTACGCAATACCAAAGTCATCGATATCGTTCATGAGCTACAGGAATATAATATCGAGGTCGATGTTCACGATCCTTGGATAGATACTAATGAGGCTGAGCGAGAATACGATATCACGCCTATCTCTCAACCATCATCACATCAATACGACGGTATTATTTTAGCAGTTGCTCATCAGCAGTTTGTAGAGATGGGTATAGAGAGCATTAGAGCTTTTGGTAAAAGCCATCATGTTCTCTACGATCTAAAGTATATTTTTACTAAAGATGAAACTGACATACGCCTTTAAATCTGCAAAACAATACGGAAAATAATCGTTATGACAGTGACCACCTATCAACAAGTGACAGATATATTAGTCAATGAACCAAAGACCTGGCTCATCACAGGGGTCGCAGGATTTATAGGATCTAATTTACTAGAAACGCTATTATTACTTAATCAAAAAGTAGTCGGTCTAGATAACTTCGCCACGGGTTTTCAGCATAATTTAGATGAAGTTCAATCACTGATCACTGCCGAGCAATGGCAGCGCTTTACCTTTATAGAAGGCGACATACGCAATTTAACAGACTGTCAGACGGCGTGTACAGGCGTAGATTATGTGTTACATCAAGCGGCATTAGGCTCGGTACCGCGCTCTATTGCCGATCCTATCAATACCAATGACACCAACATATCAGGTTTTTTAAACATGCTGATCGCTGCACGTGATGCAAAGGTCGCTAGCTTTACTTATGCTGCCAGTAGCTCAACTTATGGCGATCATCCAGCATTGCCAAAAGTAGAAGATGCTATTGGTAATCCTTTATCGCCATATGCAGTGACTAAATATGTCAATGAGCTATATGCAGATGTATTCTCACGTACTTATGGCTTTAAGACGATTGGGCTACGTTACTTCAATATCTTTGGTAAGCGTCAAACCCCTGATGGTGCCTATGCGGCGGTGATACCAAAATGGACGGCCGCTATGATCGCAGGTGATGAGGTATTCATCAATGGCGATGGCGATACCAGCCGCGACTTTAACTTCATTGAAAACGCAGTACAAGCTAATATTTTGGCAGCGACTGCTACTGAGGAAGCCAAAAATCAGGTCTACAATGTAGCTGTTGGTGGTCGTACTACCCTGAATACGCTGTTTTCAGCACTGAAAGAACATTTAAGTGCTAATGGCGTTAGCTATACTCAAGACCCAGTCTATCGAGATTTTAGAGCAGGAGATGTGCGTCATAGTCAGGCTGATATTAGCAAGATACAGAATGCGTTAGGCTATGCGCCACAGTTCGATATTATTCAAGGTATTGAGAAAGCGATGCCTTGGTATGTGAACGATATTATTGCTAATACCTAAAATGGAAAATAACAAATACAAACGCATGGCAAAAAATGCAGGCATGCTATATTTCCGTATGCTGCTTACCATGGCGGTTGCCCTGTACACTTCAAGGGTTATATTACAAACTCTTGGAGTTGAAGATTATGGTATTTATAATGTAGTCGCTGGCTTTGTAACGATGCTAGGTTTTTTAAACAGTGCCATGTCGTCAGCAACGCAACGATTTTTGGCGTTTGAGTTAGGAAAGTCAGATACTAAAGATGTTCGCGGTATATTTAGTATGAGTATAAATATCCACGTCCTTATTGCTTTATTTGTCTTTGTTTTGGGTGAAACTGTAGGGCTTTGGTTCGTGAGGACACAGCTAACAATACCTATAGATAGAATGATAGCCGCAGAGTGGGTATTTCATTTAGCGTTGTTATCATTCATGATAACGATAATTAGTGTGCCTTATAATGCACTAATTATCGCCCATGAGCGAATGAAAGTATTTGCATGGGTTAGTATTTTGGATGTGACGCTAAAATTATTAATTGTCTTTATGCTAAGCTGGTTTGGCATGGATAAGCTAGTTCTATATGGATTACTCAGCCTTTCAGTTGTATTTGTTATAGCTATGGTTTATCGCGTCTACTGTAAGAATAAATTTGCAGAATCGCGATTCAGGCTGTATTGGGATAAGAAATTATTTCATACCATGCTTTCTTATACGGGTTGGAATCTTTGGGGAAATATCGCTGCAGTAATGAGTGGGCAAGGGGTAAACGTACTTTTAAATATATTTTTTGGTCCAACAGTGAATGCTGCGAGAGCGATTGCGATGCAAGTATCTGGAGCTTTGAATAGCTTTGTACAGAACTTACAAGTAGCGATAAATCCGCAAATTATAAAATCGTATGCAGCAGAAGATATGGCTTATATGCATCAGCTTGTCTGTTACGGTGCAAAGTATAATTTCTTTTTATTATTTCTATTATCGATGCCAGTCTTGATAAACACTGAGACAGTTTTACAAATTTGGTTGGGTATTGTGCCTGAATATACATCAGTATTTATACAGCTAATTATATTTAATATCTTAATAGACTGTATATCTGCACCTCTAATCACATCAGCACAGGCTACTGGAAAGATAAAACTGTATCAAATCATAGTAGGTGGTCTTTTGCTATTAAATCTGCCTTTATCCTATTTAGTGCTTAGAACTGGTGCAGAGCCTTATAGTGTAATATACATGGGTATATTGGTGTCTGTACTCGCATTAATAGCAAGATTAATAATACTTAAAAAATTAGTATCTTTGCCAGTTAAAAAATACATCAAAGATGTTTTAGGTCGTGCAGTACTAATTATTCTGTCTGTTTCAGTATTGTATTACTTGTTATTTGAATTTCTGCTAATCCGAAATGGATTTTGGTGGGACTCGATATTTATATCTATATGTGTGCTATTTACTATAAT
>NZ_PJAT01000102.1 GCF_002836715.1 Psychrobacter sp. 4Dc | reverse complement strand
GAACAATGCGTTATGATTGGTTAAATCAGGAATTATTTACAGATTTAGACCAAGTCCGTCAGCAAGCTGAGGCTTGGTTATATCACTACAACCACGAGCGCCCGAATATGGGCAATGGCGGTTTTACGCCAATGCAGAAACTAAACCACGCAGCTTAATTCTATTTGATAAGTGTCTTATGGTTGGGATGATTACCTAAAGGCCAGAAGCTATGGAGTCTATGTCGAAAAATGGAAGCTGTTTTTTAGCTTCATCTTCTACAGCAGTTGGGTTTCGAAGAGTCGGATATTCAAAGGTTACTGAGTAATAACTACAAGCTAAAACAGAAGTTTGATGAAATTTAATAAGTCATTAACTACGCGCCTTCGGCGCCAAATGCAGAAAAACTGTGCCTATCATTGAGGTGTGACTGATATCAACTACTAGCACTAAGCTGATCGTCAATACTTAAGCTATATTAATTTTTTACTTCTCTTTTGATAGTGCTTGTTAACGGCTCTATTCATAACGGCAACGCTCCATTGGTTTTAACCAATGGAGCCAGTATTACCTATACGGTTATTCTAGTGGAAATGATTGATCGTGTGAGCTTGAGTGCAGATATTGTTGAGAATATTTTAGGCGACTGACAGTAAGGAGCTATGCCGACATGTCTGATATAGCGAAAGTAGTTTTTATTGACCTTGCCCAAGATCCTCTAAGATAGCGCACTCTACATTATCGTCGCCCGCGCAATGATCAAAAGAATTCTGTAGCGAGTTGACCATCTCTTGCAATTGGGCAATTTTTTGGTTTAGCGTTTCGATATGCTCTTGTGTCAGTTGCTTAACATCTGCACTCTGACGGTTGGCATTTTTGCGCAAATACAGTAACTCTTTCATTTGCTTAGATGAGAATCCTAAGTCACGAGAATGTCTTAAAAAGCATAAGTCGTCTATATCGTCTTTAGAATACAAGCGATAACCTGAATTTGAGCGATTTACGGTTTCTAGCAAGCCAATCTGCTCATAGTAACGAATCATTTTGGTAGAGATACCTGATTGCTTTGATGCTTGACCAATATTCATATTTTTCCTCCTAACCTAGAAAGGGCTTAAGCATTAATGTTTAAACCCTATATGGATATCCTTTACGATTCTATATTCACTCTGTAATGACAGTTGCTTTGAAATACTTTAGGCGTAACGCATTACCCAATACGAAAACAGAAGACAGTGCCATTGCGCCTGCCGCAAAAATGGGTGAGAGCAGGATACCAAAGGCGGGATACAAGACACCTGCGGCGATCGGGATTAAAGCAACATTGTAAATAAATGCCCAAGCCAGATTTTGTCTGATATTACTGATGGTGGCTTTACTCAAGGCAATCGCGGTAGGCACGCCTTGCAGACTACCTGACATTAGCACCACTTCAGCCGCCTCAATCGCCACATCTGTGCCTGTACCTATGGCCAATCCAACATCGGATTGAGCCAATGCAGGGGCATCATTGATACCATCGCCAACAAATGCCACTCGGCCATATTGTTCTTGCAACTGACGTACTGCATCCACTTTGCCTTCGGGTAATACTTCTGCCACTACCTGATCGATATTTAATTTTGCGGCAATCGCTTGGGCGGTATGGCGATTATCGCCTGTAATCATGGCTACTTTTAAGCCCAACTGATGTAGTGCGGCGATGGCGGCATGAGTCGTCTCTTTGATAGGATCTGCAACGGCAATGATAGCGGCCAACTGCTGGTCAATCGATACATAGAGTGGGGTTTTACCTTCTTGCCCCAAACGTAGCGCATCTTGTTCAAAAGGCGCAACATCAAGCCCTAATTGTTGCATATAACGATCTGCGCCAATGTGGATCACTTGGCCTGCCACGTTTGCTTGAATACCCAAACCTGTCATCGCTTCAAAGTCAGTGATAGGCAGCAGTTGAATACTCTGTTGTTCTGCTGCTTGTACAATGGCTAAGGCAATGGGATGCTCAGACTTTGCTTCAACCGATGCCACCACACGTAAGACTTGTTCTTTCTCAAACCCTTGTTGGACTTGGAAATCCGTTAGGGTAGGTTTGCCTTCAGTCAATGTGCCTGTTTTATCAACGGCAACCACGCTCACATCCTGAAGTATTTGTAGCGCTTCGCCTTTACGGAATAGCACACCCAATTCTGCACCACGACCCGTACCGACCATAATAGAGGTGGGAGTGGCCAATCCCATTGCACAAGGGCAGGCTACAATGAGCACGGCAACCGCATTGATTAAACCAAAGGTTAAAGCAGGGTCAGGGCCAAAAATCAACCAAACTATAAAGGTTAATGCTGATAAAAACATCACCGCTGGTACAAACCACATGGTGACTTTATCCACCAATGCTTGAATCGGTAATTTAGAGCCTTGGGCTTGTTCTACCATACGAATGATTTGCGCTAATACAGAATCTTCACCAATGGCCGTTGCCCGAATATTCACGGTACCGTTTTGGTTGATAGTACCGCCGACTACTTGATCACCTGCTTGTTTTTTCATAGGGACAGGTTCACCAGTGATCATAGATTCATCAATATAACTGTGACCGTCAACGACTTCGCCATCGATAGGCACACGCTCGCCTGGACGAATCTCAACGATCATTTGTGCGGTGACGTCCTCTACAGGGACTTCAATGACTTTATTATCTTGGTGTATACGGGCCGTCTTTGCCTGCATGCCTACTAAATGCTGAATGGCCCCAGAAGTACGGCCTTTGGCTTTTGCTTCAAAATAACGACCTAGTAATATCAAGCTCACAATCATAGCAGCGGCTTCGTAATAGACGTGCACCGTGCCTTCAGGTAACGCTTGCGGGATAAAAGTCGCTATCAGAGAAAAGCCATACGCTGCGATAGTACCAATCGCCACTAGCGAATTCATATCTGGCGCAAAACGTAATAAGGCTGGCACGCCTTTTTGATAAAAGCGTCGGCCTGGAAAGAGTAGTACCAATGTGGTCAAAACAAACTGTATCAGCCAACTTTGCTGAGTGCCGAGGTTATTCACTACCCACATATGAAAGGCGGGAATCATATGCGAACCCATTGCTAAAATGAATACGGGCAGTGACAACAGCGCAGAAAATCCCAAATCTCGTTTAAGCTGATTTTGCTCCGTGGCTTTCTTATCTTGTCGATCACTTTGGTCTTGTTCTACCAGTTTGGCCTCGTAGCCCGCTTTTTTAACGGCCTCAATCAATTCACTCGTTTTTATTTGAGCGTCGGCTTTAATCCAAGCGCGTTCAGTCGCAAGGTTTACTGTGGCTTGTTGCACGCCAGCGACTTTGGCTAAGGATTTTTCTACTCGTCCAACGCAAGAGGCACAGCTCATGCCTTCTATGGATAGCTCGATAGGCTTGGTTTCAGTCACTTTATAGCCTGCACGCTCTACCGCTTTGTTTAACTGGGCAACATCTAAAGGCTGCGATGAATAAACAGTCGCCTTTTCAGTTGCAAGATTTACCTCGGCGTTTTCAACATGTTCAATATTTTTTAACTGCTTTTCGATACGTCCGACACACGAGGCGCAACTCATGCCTTCAATGCTCAGTACTTCATGATAAGTAGGGGCTTTAGTATTTTTTGTTTTCATAACAACCTCTGTCGTTTTTAACTATATTTTTAATCTTATTTTCAAATCTATAGCGACAGCATATAGGTTGACATCATGGTAAGGTCAAGCAGATTTCTTTGAATACTTTTAAGCTCATTTATAATAGCGTCTTATATTTGGCGTTGAATACAAAATAGCTCAATTATGGTTTATTGTTGAAGGTGTGGCGGCATTAATTCTAAAATAGGGCAGGATAAATGACTAAGAATAAGATAAACTGCCCAGCGAGCGCTGATAGGGTTCGATAACTCTCGATCAATTCACTGTATTTGGCTGCTAGCGAATAAAACACCAATAATAAACACGGCTAGCAATGACAGAGTACACCGTCAACAGCAGGTGATCTCAGCACCGTTAACACAAAATATTTATACAAGACCATTGATATTAAGGCACATCACTATGGAAGAAGTACCAAATACGATAGAACAAAGACCCGTATTCATGCCCAAAGTCAACAGTGACAATTTGGTAAAAACGGATATGGTTATGTTTGAGCGACATGTGGGATTTGCGACCAGACAAAAGAAAAAATCCATCAATGACTTACAACAAGTCATTCGTAAAAAGTATGGATTTAAGCACGTGCTAGAGCTGTCTAGTAAATCTGGTAATAAGCTAAGTTTTCCGCTAAGCCCGTTTAGTTTAAAGATTACTGATGAGCATGATGGCAATCCATATAGTGTCGAAAATGCTTTTCAAGCCAGTATGGTTTTTGAAGATGGTGGTCCTTATACAGATTTGCTAACAGTAGCGCCAAGACAAGCCAGAAAAGATGAGCGATTGATGACCTCGGGCGAGCTCATTGGTTACAACTACTTTGGTATGGAATGGGGCGTAGAGCCGTTAACAACATTTTATGATTGGCTGTACGTGAATGCGCTCAAGCAAAACCCTCAGCTGCATGAGGAAGTGATTCAATATCAGGGATTTACTGATATCACTTTTAATCCTCAAAAATCTATCCATAGTGCAGCGTATGCGTTGGCGCTTTTTGTGGCACTGCATAAAAGAGAATTACTCGATAATGTTGAAGACCCAATGGCATTCTATGACTTATGCAATAATTTTAAAATCAGCAATACTGAGCACCTATTAGAAGAAGGTTGGATCTGATTATTAAATCAGTGCTTGCTTAAGTTTGCTTGAACCGAAAGCCACGATACATAATGTGTCGTGGCTTTTTTATGTCTCTATGTTTAAAGCTATATATTCTCATCCCAATACGGCGGCGTGCCATAGTAGGTGGTCATAAAGTCGATAAAGCATCTGACTTTGTGAGGTAGTAGTTTTCTATGGGCGTAGACGGCATATAAGCCTAAAGGGCTAGGTTCATATTCTGGCAACACTACGACCAACTTGCCAGAGCTCAACGCTTCACTAGCAATAAAAGTCGGCTGTAATATCAATCCTCCGCCTGCAATAGCTGCTTCAACGAGTACGTCGCCATTATTACTATGAAAAACGCTATGTTCTTTGAATTGTTTGGTCTTTAGGTATTTGTAGATTTGACCCTTAGTTTCTACATTCATATAGCTATAATGCAAATAGCGATGCGACTCTAAATCCTCAAGTTGCTTAGGTGTGCCATGAGCTTTGAGGTACTCGGGCGAGGCGCATAACACCACGCGAATCGGAGCAATCTGCTTGGCGATAAGTGACGAGCTTTGGAGCTGTCCGATACGCAGGGCAATATCAAACCCTTCTTCAACGATATCTACTTTTCGATCACTCAACTGCAGATCAACGGTAACTGACGGATAGCGATCCTGAAAATCAGTGATGAGTTTCGCCATATGCTTTAAGGCAAAGGACACGGGAGCACTGATTCGCAGGACGCCTTTAGGATGCTGCTGTAAGCCGCCTAACTGCGATGCCATCTCATCAATACTCAATAAAATCTGCTGCGCATGCGTAAAGTATTGACTGCCAGCTTCAGTCAGGCTGACTTTGCGCGTAGTGCGGTTGAGCAGGCGAGTATGCAGTTCCTCCTCTAGCTTTGCCACATACTTGCTTACTAGCTGCGGCGAGAGCTGCATCGTAATTGCCGCCTTACTAAAACTGCCTTCTGTTACTACCGCGACGAAAGCGCGCATGGCATCGATTCTATCCATATTTATTCCTATATTTCTCTTGATATCAAATCCACTATAAACAGTATGTTGATAATTATTCAATATAACTGAGCTTACTCTTTTATAGCGTTGATAGTAAAGTGTGCCTATATCATTTTCGACACTATTTATTCTAATCATACGTTATGGAGTGAGCATCAATGAAATCATCACTATTAAATACTATTTTGACATCAAAAGCTGGAGCAGCGGCCTTAGTGCTTCGTGTACCCGTTGGCCTGATTTTAGCAGCCCATGGCGCCCAAAAATTATTTGGTTGGTTTGGTGGCAATGGATTGGCAGGTACGGCTCAATGGTTAAGCAGTATGGGTATGGAACCTGGCTACTTAATGGCGATACTAGCAGGTGGTGCTGAGTTCTTCGGTGGTCTGGCTCTGGTATTAGGTTTGTTAACCAGACCAGCTGCTTTAGCCGCAGCCTTTACCATGTTAGTGGCTATTTTTTCTGTCCATATTAGCAATGGGCTATTTGCTGATAATGGCGGTTATGAATACGCGCTAACATTGATGGTAGCTACGCTTGCCCTAGCTATTCAAGGTGGCGGCTCCCTCAGTATGGATAAAGTATTATCAGAAAAATTAGACTAGGTTTTATAATTGTAAATGGGATTATTCAATTATTAGTGAATAAAGCCATTTGAAAATAGCCATTTAAGACAAGCAACAAGGGGAAAGCCATGACAACACTTTTATCTAATGAGCCAGTCAGCCAGCCTGTACTGTTTATACCGCATGGTGCAGGGCCTTGTTTTTTTATGGATTGGCAACCAGCGGATACGTGGTATGAGATGGCAACGTTTTTAAAGGGCATTTCTGCTCGTTTGCCTGAGCGACCAAAGGCTATCTTAATCATTAGTGCGCATTGGCAGACGGCTGAATTTAGTATCACCGCTGGCAAGCAACCTGATCTCATTTATGATTATTATGGCTTTCCTGAACATACTTATAGTTTGACTTATCCAGCCTCAGGCGCGCCAGCATTGACAGAGCAAGTCAGTAGTCTACTGACAAAGGCAGAGGTAGGTAATAAACAAGATGCGGAGCGCGGTTTTGATCATGGCGTATTTATACCGCTTAAGCTAATGTTCCCTGAGGCAGATATTCCAGTGGTGCAGCTATCTTTGCGTCATGATTTAGACCCGAAGGCGCATTTAGCTGCTGGTCAAGCACTGGCATCACTGCGTACAGAGGGTGTGCTAATCGTCGGTAGCGGCATGAGCTTTCATAATATGCGTGGTTATGGTGATACTAGTTTTACTGAACCATCAGAGCGTTTTGATGAATGGCTAACGAATACTGTGGAATTAGCAGATTCGGATAAACGACTTGCGGCATTGGCCAATTGGAAAAATGCGCCTCACGCGCTTGACTCACATCCGTTAGGGGCAGAGGAGCATTTGTTACCGCTTATGATAGCGGTAGGTGCAGCAGGACGTGACAAAGGGCACAAGATTTACTCCCAGCAAGTGCTAAAAACGCAGTTGTCTGCCTTTCAGTTTGGGTAAGTAGTTTGAAAAGCATAGATCATGGTGTTTCAGCGTAATTGTCAAAAATAAGACATCCTTTGAATCTCAGAATCAAAGGATGTTTTAGGTTAATACAGCAATTATTAATGGCATATCAAATTAGAGATAACGTTGCTTATTATTCGTAGTTTGCCACCACATTATTTCCATCAAGTTTGAATTTAAAAACTTCCGATGTCGTTTCAAAGTTGGCTATAGCTAAGTTACTTATTATAGATTTCGTAATTGCTCGATTAACCAACGATGTATGCCACTGTCAGCAGTACGTGGATGCCATGCTGCGATGACCTTAAAAGTAGGCGGCAATGCTTCCACCTCAAGTTCTTTGACCTTATTGCTCGGCAATAATCGCGAAGGATAAAACGCAATCATGTCAGTCGTGTGCAAAATATCTGGTACAGCCGAAAAGCTAGGAACCGACATCACAATATTTCGTTTTAGACCTTTTTCTGCAAACCATTGATCATGAGAGCCGCGTAAATTAGCACGCGAGGGTGACACGACTAGCTGCGCGTGTGCAGCCACTTGCGACAGCGTCAATGGCTCTGTGGCAAAGGTATTTTCACAACCCGTCACGCATAAATGTTGCTCTTCAAATAAAGTCACATATGATAAGTTATCAGGGATAAATTCAGGGAAGGTAATCAACAAATCAAGCTCGCCTGCTGCAATCAGCTGATTGATATTGTCTGAGGCAAAATCACGTACGATTAACTTCAAATCTGGTGCTTCGCGTCGCGTAATATTAAACAATTGCGGTAATAATGCCTGCGTCGCATAGTCAGTCGCACTAATCGTAAATATGCCTTTGTATGTGTGCGGCATAAAAATCTCTGGCTCTAACAAATCTTCCAACTGCTTTAATATATGGTCAATAGGTTGCTGCATCGATAGCGCTTTTGGTGTTGCCACCATGCTATTGCCTTGACGAATAAACAAACGATCATCAAACACCTCACGTAACTTGCGTAACTGCTCACTGATGGCTTGTTGGGTCAGCCCCATTTTGCGTGCGACTTGCGACAAGTTTTTTAGATCAAGTAGCGCCTGCAATACTCTAAGTTGCTTGATATCGAGCCGATTCATACCATTCATAATTTCATACCATTAATAATTGTAACTTAAACAAGAAACGGTTGTTTCTAATTGTACCTGCAAAACGCTATGCTGACCAACATTGCTTAAGTAGCCACTAAATGAGCTGTTAAGCATTAAAACAGGCTCAATACATTCAATAATAAGCCATCAGCTGCTTTAAAAGAGATACTTATGACACAAACTATTCCAGGTACAAAGACATTATTTTCCTCTGTAGCACTTGGGCCTTATACGCTCAACAACCGTATCGTAATGCCGCCATTGACACGCTCTCGTAGCACGCAACCTGACAATATCCCTAATGACTTAATGGCCAGCTATTATGCACAGCGTGCGTCAGCAGGCTTTATGGTGACGGAAGGTACGCAGATTGAGCCAAGAGGTCAAGGTTATGCTTGGACACCGGGTATCCATTCACCAGCCCAAGTTGAAGGCTGGAAAAAAGTCACGCAAGCAGTACATGACAAAGGCGGTATTATTTTTGCTCAGCTTTGGCATGTAGGCCGTGTGTCGCACACCAGCTTGCAGCCTAATGGTGCTCAGCCGGTAGGGCCGTCTGATATTACCGCTGATAACGTCAAAGTATTTATTGAAACAGGTCCAGGTGCAGGTGCATTGGCTGATCCAAGTGAGCCACGCGCTCTCAGTACCGATGAAGTTGGTGAGTTGGTAACGATGTATGCGGCCGCTGCGCGCAATGCATTGGAGGCGGGTTTTGATGGGGTAGAGCTGCATTGTGCTAACGGTTATTTGGTCAATCAGTTTATCTCTGAGCACACCAATCACCGTGATGATCAATATGGTGGGTCGTTGACCAATCGTTTGCGCTTCTTAAAAGAAATCGTCGCTGCTGTCAGTGATGTGGTGGGTGCTGATCGTTTAGGCGTACGCTTTGCGCCATTATTTGCGAGTACGGATGAGACGCGCGTGTATTTAGGCTTGGTAGAGTCAGATCCCCATCATACCTATGTCGAAGCAGTCAAATTGCTTGAGCAAGCGGGTATTGCTTATTTGTCCATTGCAGAAGCTGATTGGGATAATGCGCCTGATTTACCAGACACTTTTTATCAAGCAGTCAGAGAAGAGTTTTCAGGCCGTATTATTTATGCTGGCAAGTACACGGTACAAAAAGCTGTGAACATTTTAGAAAAAGGCTACGGTGATTTATTCGCGTTTGGTCGTCCTTTTATCGCCAATCCTGATCTGCCAGAGCGTATTGCCAATAACTGGCCATTGAATGAAGTAGATCCTACCACGATGTATGGTGGTACTGATGTGGGCTACAGTGATTATCCTTACTATCAAGAATAGCAAAGTACATAAACAGTGACTGAGATAAGGCCATTAATACTAATGGCCTTATTTTCATTTATAAATTTGTGACTTGTTGGATATTCACAGACAGTCAATCTTTAAGCGACAATTATTGTTTTTGTCGCTTAAAGGTTTTTCTTTTATCGTTTTATCAATAGGTAGTAGGCAATGAATCAGAATTCCAAAGACAGACTTATACGCATATTGATAGGATATGTCGGACTTTATCCAACGCTCCTAATCGTATTGACGTTATTGAAGCCTGTGACCCAAGGATTAAGCCTGCCAGTGGTGGTATTAATTGAAACGATAATACTTGTTCCACTGACACAGTTGGTGTCTTTCCCACTAGCAGGCTGGGTCATTGAGCGTCTGAGCAGAAAAGAGTGATCACTTTTCGCAGCGTTCACTGGTACACCATTCTCTTATTCAAGCTCATCAATCAACTGCTTCATTTCATCAATTTCACGTTTTTGTGCTTTTATAATATCATCAGCAAGCTTTTGTACACGCGGATCTTCAATATCAGCGCGACTACTGGTGAGAATAGCAATCGAGTGATGCGGTATCATCGCTTGCATCCAATCGACTTGATCGACAGTTGCTTGAGATCTAACGCCCCAAATACCAACTGCAAACATCAATACACTTAGACCATAGATCATCAAATTGATCTTGGTCTTTTTATACATATTGGTCATAAATGCCAACATGACGACTGCCATGCCTGCGCCCATGTAGAGTGCCATATAAGCTCGGGTTTCACTAAAGTAAATGTGATCCCATTGGTAGGTATTAAAATACATCATGATATACATGATGACAGTCGATGTCAGAATCATTAAAGTAAATTTTACATAAGGGTTCATATTTTTTTGCTTAGCAGCTTCCATGATATGACCTCCATTGTTTTGTTAAATTAAAATGGGTAGACAGTTAAAACCAGAATTTAACCCCCGCAGTCAAACTACTGCTATCAACTGATTCATCTTCTTGACGTCGTTGACCACGAGCCTTGCCAAGCGCTGTCTCATAACTAACACCCACATAAGGGGCTAGCTGGCGACTGAACATCTCGTAAGTCAGCCTAACCTCAGCATCCATCTCATTAAAGCCTTGGGTAATACCATTATCATGGTCATCTTTACTAAAGGCAGTCAATCCTACCTCCGGTATGACTACCCAATGCTGATCCAAACGCCATTCGTACTCTGCACCTAGATCAAGACGAAGTTGACCATCGGTATATAAGTAGGCTCTCGCATCTGTTTCGATGAAATACGGCGCGGTACCGACAATACCTGCCATTATGGCAGCGTTATCGTTTTCAGTATCGTAAGCGACACCAGCTTCACTATTCCAAAAAGCACTCAGTGGTTTCCAATAAGCAAGTGAGCTCAAGCTATCAATTTCTTTATCATCCTTAGTCTGAGCACTACCTTCCGTACGTAGCCTTATACGATTGCTATCAGTACCGTACCAACCCGTCGCCTCGAAGTTGATTTGATCTTCGTCAAACTGATAGCCCAAGTCGTCTACTGAGACTCCCCATAATGGCATGCTGCCCATCATCATTGGCTTACCATAATTGGCTTACCATACTGTCCGTAAGGAACTCCATTTGAATAGTCTGGACTGCGAGCATCAGCTGGTGGCTGCCCACCTTGCATACCCGACATATCCATATTGCGATGATCCATGCCGCTATGATCCATACCAGACATATCGCCTGACATATCCATGCCACTGTGATCCATATCGGACATACCACCAGACATATCCATGCCACTGTGATCCATATCGGACATACCACCAGACATATTCATGCCACTGTGATCCATATTCGACATCTCAGCAGCTGTCGCAAAAGGTGATGTGAGCAAGACTAGCGATGACAAACCAATGAATGACAGATTTTTCTTAGATGTTTTCATAATAAGCCTCATATTCGAAGGTTTGTTAAACGACGGCAACTTCTCTGAACATGCCGGCTTCCATGTGATAAAGCAGATGGCAATGCCACGCCCATCGTCCAACTTCTCCCGTCACATCGAAGCTAATTTTTTGCGCTGGCTGAACCACAATCGTATGTTTACGTACCTGAAAGTCTCCAGATGGCGTGCGCAAGTCGCTCCACATACCATGCAGGTGCATAGGGTGATTCATCATCGTGTCATTGACTAAGGTAATACGCACACGCTCGTTTGGCTTAATATTGACAGGCGTTGCATCCTTAAACATGACACCATCCAACGCCCAAATATAGCGCTCCATGTTACCCGTTAAATGTAGCTCGATCTCTCGGGTAGGCTTGCGCTGCTCCGCAAATATAGCCTCATCCACGGAACGTAATTGGTCATAAGTCAAAACCTTTCTATCAATATCACGCAGGTTAATACCGGGATCATCGAGGTTCATACGTGGACTGTCGACACGCATATCAGATTTAAAGTCATACTCGGTCTTAGCATGCTTTGCTTTGTAGCCTTTATCACCCATCGCACCCATCATATCTGCCATGGTCAACCATTCGATCTTGTCCATAGCAGGTATGGCAGCTCGCGCGCCTTTTTTAGTTGCAAGCGTGGTCGCGACATAGCCTGAACGATCGATATTTTGGGCAAATATCGTATGTGCATCTTGAGTAGGCGTGACGATGACATCATAGGTCTCAGCCACGCCAATGCGGAAATCATCAATCGCAACGGGTGCGACATCAATACCATCTGTTGCTACCACAGTCATCTTGAGACCCGGTATACGCACATCGAATATCGTCTGTGCTGAGGCATTGATAAAGCGTAATTTAACGGGCTGTCCTGCTTTTACTAGTTGTGTCCAATTGGCCGCTGTGGTCTTACCATTCATCAGATAGGTAAAGGTCTTTTCGCCAGACAAATCAGTAAAATCCGTCGGCATCATGCGCATCTGATTCCACATTTTGCGCTTGTCATAAGCGGCTTCTAAATCTGTTGCGGCAATATCAGATAGTAGTTTTTTGAAGTCTGGCAGATGATAATTATCAAAGTCAGCGCGCTGTTTGAGCAGCTTCAAGAGATTGTGCGGATCGCGGTGCGTCCAATCACTCAGCACGATCACATGGTCTTCTGCGACTGGATGACGCTCACGGCCTTTTGGCTCAATCACAATAGCACCCAGCATACCGGTTTGCTCTTGGAACCCACTATGAGAGTGATACCAATAGGTGCCTGATTGTTTAAGTTTGAATTTATAAGTAAAGGTGCTGTTCGCGGGAATGCCATCAAAACTGATACCTGGTACGCCATCCATCTCAAATGGGACGAGCAGACCATGCCAATGAATAGAGGTCGACTCATCCATCTGATTATGAACACGAATGGTTACTGTATCGCCTTCACGCATCTTTAGCGTCGGTGCTGGCAGCGAGTCATTGATGAGTGTCGCCATGCTCTTTTTACCGTTCACAATAGCGGACTGTTTACTGACGTATAAATCAAACTCTGTACCGGTTAATACAGGCACTTCATGAGTATTTTGATCACTATTGATAGTAGCACTCTGACTGCCCGAGCGACTGGCATGTCCCAACGCACTACTGGCCATGGTTGGTATCAAGGATGCACCAAGGACAGCAGAGGATCCGGTTAAAAAACGCCTGCGGTTAAACATAGTTGTGTTCATAATAATTCACCTGATTTATATCTATAAAGTGAGAGTCGAGTCTATATTTATCAGCTAAGTCTATGACTTTGGCCGCTTATTAATAGAGCTGGATAAGCTATTTAAACGACAACCAAGCTAGATTTGCTGCTGCGGTGAGTCAATAGTTGCATAAATAGCTGTTGAGCCATCTTTATTAAGCTGCATCACTTTATATGGCATAAATTTATCTTGGTATTCCATACCTGGGCTACCGACTGGCATGCTCGGGACAGCAAGGCCAATCGCATCACTTGGCGGGTTTTTTAGGAACTGCGCCATATACTTAGCAGGGACATGACCTTCAAATACGTAGCCATCAGTAGTGACGGTGGTATGGCAAGAGCGCATTTGCTGCGGTACGCTGTATCGCTCTTTAAACAAGGACACGTCTTCGACATTCTGTGCAGTTGCGTTTAAACCATGACCTTCGGCATAACCGACCCATTCTTTGCAGCAGCCACAATTCGCATCTTTATAGACGGTGGCTGAGATATTTTTTAGGATAGTTGATTGGGTATCTGAAGGAGCGCTGACTGGCATTATTTCAGCTGTTGGTTGCTCCGTGTGCGTAGCAACAGTTGGCTCAGTCGCTGGTGTTGAGTCAGCAGCAGCGGAGTTAGGTTGACTACAAGCGGCAATCGTTAACGATAACGGCAATACCACGATCGCCGAGAGCACACGGCCAGATATCAGATTATGTTCATTAATAAATCTATTAGTATAGCGTCTCATAAAACCACTCCCGAGCGTCTGTCTGACGATTAAATATTATAAAAATTAGAGCCACATCACTGGACAAAATAGTGCTAGCAAAGCTTAAAACTCAAATCGCAAAAAGCAGCACTATTGAGCACTGCATTTTGTACAAAAAATCAATGTTGCATGCCGGATCCATCACCTGACATATCCATCTCACCATCAAATGACATATCCAACATACTATCGTCTAACCGAGTCGTTAGCATGGTGTACTGGTTTTCATTTAAGTTAGGTAGCGATCTAATAAAAGCAACCATCGCCCATATTCTGTCATCATCGTGAGTAGCGCCCCAAGCGGGCATGCCAGACGCCATAATGCCATGTTTAATCGCCCAAAAGCTTTGTCTGGCACCAGCCTCGTTTCGATAGCGCTTAACGATATCCGCCTGAGTAAAGTTAGGAGGCTTTGGGTACATACCGCTATTTAAATCTGTGCTGTTGACGCCAGGAGATAAATGACAGCCTGCACACATATCTTTGTAATCTGCACCGCCCGAGCTGATCATCTCCGCCTTTTTTAAATTGGGAACCAAAATATTCTTACTGGCATGTTCAATCGAGCGTGTGCGGGCAGTTTCTAAAAAATCGTAAACCAGCGGACTATGAGCTCGATCAGCACCGATATTTATCATGCCACTAGTCACCACCATAAAAATGCCCACAATAGCGACAAAGACAGTAAACAGTATTCCTAGTAAAAACTTCATAGGTTTGTCCTAAAAATCCATTTTATTTAATATCCCATTACTGCTTGATCAGCTTCTCTGACAATATAGTCAAGTCTATATAAATCCGCTACAGCGTCATCCTCGCTAAGCATATTAATGTATAACTTGCACTCGGTTTCCTTGTATCGAAATTATATTGAACTGACTATAGTATTGAACTTATAAATTGATATTTAAGAATCGCTATCGCTGCTCACACAGTGCTTTTGGTACATCGCTTTCATTTTGCTCATGTTAGCCATCATGGCTTTCATAGCAGGATCATTCATATCCATTTTGCTATGATCCATTTTTTGCATCATCTGCATATGCTTTTGCATTTTCTCACAGTTCATTTGGTCTTTTTCAGCGTGCATTTTGGGATCGTGTGCCAACGCAGAGGTTGAAACAACTAAGGCTATAGCAGTTGCTACGATTGATTTAGAAAGTGGCATTGATTTGAGCAGTGGCATTGGTTTGAATAATGACATGGTAAATCCTTATTTAAATTGGTATGTAGTCGAAAAGACTTTAAGATATTAAGTTACTTTAAAGCATACTTTAGTGATTCTGACAGAGAGATGACGGTAAGATTACAATTCTGTCATCTTACTATTTATGGTTTTTAATGTTGTCAGTAATCCTTTAGTATGACATCAGAGCTGATATCACTTATCGCTACCATATTTGTTAATGAAGTATTTTTCAGACTGTAGATGTTGATCTTTGTGTTCAATCTCACAAGCCACTCTCGCATCGATATAGCTTTTCATTTGTGAATTTGAGAGCTGAGCATCGTTATGATCCAAGTTTTTTGCAAACTCAGTCACAGCGTCGCAGTTGTTGATGATTGAAGTGCTTAGATCAATCGTATGCGCATTGGCAGTGGTAGTACCGATAAGTACAGATACCGAAAGCAGTACTACTTTTTTGAACGAACCATAAATTTTCATATAAAACCTCTTTCGTAAGTTGTTTACATTGATTACCGATAAAAATAATTCATAGTAGCTAGGGCGTGTCCTCATTTTAAAAATGGTGATAAAAATGAGATAAATTGCCGTCAAACGAGGAAAATAGTGCAGATAATATCGAGATATTGACCAATTATTTGACGATGTTTGGCAAAATTTAGCTGTTTTTAGCCCATTTAGAGACACTCGTTTGAATTGAGGACACGCCCTAAGTATTGGATAGTAGCTAAGTATTGAAACGAGCACCTATGTACCGTTTATATAGATTAGCAAAATAAAACTGACAGTCTGATTACGAGCACATGACATCTTTGTCCGCTACCAGTCAATATTGTCACCTGTGCTGGTTAGAACGTTAAACAATCATGACCGTATTGAGGAATTACAATGAAAGTACTGCTGGTAGAAGATGAATTGAAGCTTGGCGAGTATATAAAAAAAGGCTTAACCGAAGCTGGGTTTATCGTGGATCATCAGCTAACAGGATTAGATGGCTATCATGCATTGATGACGGAAGAATTTAGCGTGATATTGATGGATGTGATGCTGCCTGATGTTAGTGGCTTTGAGCTGGTGCGTAATTACCGAGCGGCTGGCAAGCATACGCCTGTGCTATTTCTAACCGCAAAAGATGACTTAAGTGACAAGATAAAAGGGATTGAGATTGGTGGCGATGATTATTTGACCAAGCCTTTTGCCTTTGCAGAATTGATCGTCAGGATGAAAAGCTTATTACGACGTGCCAATCAAGCCGACTATCAAAGTACGATTATGCAAATAGCGGATCTTAAGATGGACATCGGCAAGCGTACGGTGCATAGAGGAGATAAGCCTATTAAGCTCACGGCAAAAGAGTTTTCCTTACTACAGTTTTTATTAGAGCGCCGCGGTGAAGTGCTTCCACGCTCAATCATCGCCTCCCAAGTATGGGATATGAACTTTGAAAATGATACCAATGTGATTGATGTGGCGATAAGACGTCTTCGTATAAAAATAGACGATGATCATGACGCAAAGCTGATTCATACGGTGCGCGGGATGGGCTATCGGTTAGAAGCTGTCGATACAGCGCTTGATAGCCAACCATCTCACGAAGCTGGCAATGTCTAATATGAAATATAGGTTTGATAATCGGCGCTTGCCACTATTATGGCGTACTGTGTTGCTGCTCACGATATTTGTTGTTATATCACAGGTTATCATTTATATATGGATACAGCGTTCTGTTAAAGGCCATTTCGAGCAAATGGACGCTGAAATTATGACTCATGCGGCTTTTAATCTACGTAAACGAGTGATAGAACCTAGTAGCCCTATAACTTCCCAAACCCTACCTAGCTCTCAAAATCCATTGGATAGTCAACAGCCGCTAAGAGCGGCACCTGACGTAATGCCTGATGGAGATACTTCTACCGCAGCGATATCAGATGAAGCTGATCATCAGCATTCTTCTTGGCTAGATTACGATCTAAAAACCATTATCGCTAATAAAGAAGGGCAGATACTGTCTAGTACCCCCAATAACTTTGCTCAAGAGCTAGGGGAAGGATTTAATCTGTCATCACTGAAACAAGATAATGATAAGCAACAGTTTGTGATGAATATCAACAGCCGATACTATCGAGCAATGGTCATTGAAGACGACAAAATGCTCGCGCT
Source organism: Psychrobacter sp. 4Dc (assembly GCF_002836715.1). Taxonomy (GTDB): domain Bacteria; phylum Pseudomonadota; class Gammaproteobacteria; order Pseudomonadales; family Moraxellaceae; genus Psychrobacter. Next base: position 12,253 of record NZ_PJAT01000102.1, on the reverse strand, counting down.
TATCGCATTGCCTATAGATGTGCATCATCAGTATTTATTACAGTTCAATCGTCAGCTTAGTATGATTTTGTTCGCGATTACCTTGTTGCTCGTATCAGTAGCGGCGCTGGGTGTGTATTGGGGTTTTGCACCTTTGGCGACCATCGTCCAAAAAATGAAAACAATGAATCCTGACAGATTGGATGATAGAGTCACGGTCAGTGATATGCCGTTAGAGCTGCGACCATTAGCAGAATCTTACAACTCAATGATGGCCAAGCTTGAAAGTAATTTTGAATCATTGTCACGGTTTTCAGACAATATCGCCCATGAGCTGCGCACTCCAATAGCGACACTCAGCACGCAAACGCAAGTCATGTTAAACAAACCGAGAGCTAGTGATGAATACATTGAGCAGCTACACCATCAGCATGACACCTTAGAGCAGCTATCGGCCATGATAAATAATATGCTGCTGCTAGCAAAAACCCAAAAAGGATTGAGTGACTCGCAAATCAGTCACGTGGATACGGACAGTTTAATCACCAAGCTCGTTGATTACTACGAAATGATTGCAGAAGACCGAGGTATCGCTATTGAAACCAAAGGTGAGTTCAGCGCTGTTTTAGGAGATAAAAGTTTATTACAAAGGCTCTTTGCTAATCTGATATCGAATGCGATTTATTATGCTGCTCAAGATAGCGTTATAACCATTAGTGCAGATAGAGTAAACTCAGATGAGATGGTGGGTACAACAATAAGCAGTCTTCAACAATCAAAACAAGCTATTTTACGAATGACCATCACTAACCAATTAGATGAGCCGTTGACACAAAGTGAGGCAGATAAGTTGTTTGAGCGCTTCTATCGACATCATAAAACAATAGATCGCCACACAGGAACAGGTTTGGGTCTATCTATCGTACAGTCTATCGTTGGGGCGCATAATGGTAACGTCAGTATTACTATAAAAGACGATGATTACTTTCAAGTAAGTGTCGAGTTATTAGCAGAGGTTTAATCTTTTAGTAGCCAACGCTAAATATTCAACCTGAACAGATAGATTTGATAGGTTATTGCCTTGAAAACGAGCTGATAATGACCAAGTAAATGTATGTCTAGTGCCCAATATAAAGCTAGAGATTATTACAAGGCAATAGGTAGAACAGTAAGTCGATAACGAACATAATACTTAAAACACAATCATAAAAATCAATTAGGGAATGACTATGCATATCACAGCTAATTTTGATGCAGGCAACATTGACATTATTAATGCAGACAACAAAAAAGACATTCAATTAGCGATTCGTCCAGATGTTGGCGGCGAGTTTTTTCAGTGGTTTAACTTTCGTTTGTCAGGTCAAATAGGGGAGCAGTATGTTCTCAATATTCTGAATGCAGGAGAGGCGTCTTATCTAGAAGGGTGGGAGAACTACCAAGCGGTGGCTTCTTATGATCGTCAGCATTGGTTCCGTCTGCCAACCTCTTATAAAGATGGCAAATTGACCATCGTGGCAGAGTTAGAATGCGAAACCATTCAGATTGCGTATTTTGCGCCTTATAGCTATGAGCGTCATCAAGATTTATTGGCCGCCGTGCAAGTGCATCCGCTAGTGACGTTAGAGCATCTAGGCGAAACGCTTGATAAACGTGACTTGACCCTAGTCAAAATAGGTGACGGTGCTGCCCACAAGCGCAATATATGGATTACTGCTCGTCAGCATCCAGGTGAGACGATGGCTGAATGGCTCATTGAGGGTTTGTTGTATAGCTTGTTAGATAGTGATAATGCGACTGGCAAACAGTTGTTAGACAAGGCCAATTTTTATATTGTTCCTAATATGAACCCTGATGGCAGTGTGCGTGGACACTTGCGTACTAACGCTGCCGGAACCAACTTAAATCGTGAATGGCAAAGTCCAAGCTTAGACAAAAGCCCTGAAGTATTTCATGTGATTAATAAAATGGAAGCGACAGGCGTGGATCTATTTTATGATGTGCATGGTGATGAAGCATTGCCGTATGTATTCCTCGCTGGGTCACAAGGGACGCCAAGCTACAGTGACCGTCTTGCTGGACTACGTGATAAGTTTTCAGAGGTATTAAAGTTAGCCAGTGCCGACTTTCAGTCTGAGATTGGCTATGAGGTCGATGCACCAGGTGCTGCCAATATGACCGTTGCCACCAATTGGGTAGCAGAGCGTTTTGATTGTCTTGCTAATACGTTAGAGATGCCATTTAAAGACAATGATAATCTGCCCGATGAAGAGATGGGTTGGTCGCCAGAGCGCTCTATCAAATTAGGCGAAGCATCACTGGTAGCAATGCTAGCTGTCGTGGATGATTTACGATAACTATAGAAAAAAAGCTGCAGAAAATAAAAAGCTGCTAATGATGGCCGAGTGTTTTAGTAGTCATCGTTAGCAGCTTTTTTTTATTTTCATCTTCACATTCGCCAATAGCAGTCCTGATAAGATCAACATCATGGCCAGCATTTTCCACCACGTCACTACTTCTCCTGTGAGTAGTACTGAGGTCACCATACCGAATACGGGCACCAATAGCGCAAACGGCATAACCTTGGAGGCAGTATTTTGACTGAGTAAGTGTGCCCACAGACCAAAGCCAATTAAGGTTGAGATATAGACGATAAACCCAAGTGAGAGCCAAGACTTGAGTGATGCTTCAGTAAACGTCGCCATCTGCCATGCATCAGTCTCAAATGTAAGAGAAGATATCGTTAACATGACGCAAGCAATGAGACCGCCCCAGACTACCAGTGCTAACGCAGACAAAGCAGATGCTTTATTTTTTCCAGTGCTAGATGTGGCAACAGATACCCTTGTTCCTTGCTGCGCTGCTTTTAGAGCCGTTTGCTCTGACGCTTTTTCTGAGGCCTGTTTTGATGCTTGCTTGGAAGCAATATTACCAAAGCTCCAACCGATGGCCGCAATCAAAATACAGATGAACCCTGCCAAAGGCATATCACCGCCAAGGTTTAGCGCAATCACGCTGAGTCCTAGTACACCGACCAACATACCAACGATTTGCATACGGCTGACTGCTTCGCCCAATATAAAATACGCTAGCAAAACCGTGATAAAAATCTGAATTTGTAGCAGTAGTGCCGTCAGCCCCGGGGATGAACCCAGATGCATCGCTGTAAAGACAAAGGCGTACTGCATGACAAATGTACCAATGGCATAAATAAACAAGGTACGGTTGAATTTAGGCGGCTTTAGAAATAAAATCAATGGCACAGCAGTAAAGAAAAAACGCAGGGCGGTAAGCATCAATGGCGGAAAGCTCTCAAGACCCCACGCAATAAAAGTAAAATTTACGCCCCAGATAAAGGTAACCAGTACAGCCAATGCAGTATATATAGGGGACATATGAGCTATCCTAGAGAAATAGTATCCGTTGTCGGGAGTGGTTAGATTTAATTGTGTTTGGCTTATGTTTGGCTGATATTTAGGCTTAGAATTATAGTCGAAAGGTCAATATATAATAAGAAGGTACTAGCACTATAGTCGATTCAATTTAAAAGTAGTACAAGGCAACCGAGTGTAGATGTACATGTGATACTTCAAGCAAGGTTAACGCTGTCATACTTTTATAGTGGAATGACTATATAAGTCTCTGATTGATCAGTCTAACGATTGAGCCAATACCTCGAAAATTTTTGAATGGCTCATCTGCGCCACATTGAACCGCATAAAATTTTCAGCATTGTCCGATTGGCTAAAAACATTGCCCGGTGCCAATACCACACCCTGTGATAAGCAGCGATTAGCCAATTCGGTCGCATTATTATTCTTAGGTAATCGGCACCATAGGAACATACCTGCTTGTGGGAGCAGCCACGGTACGATGCCTAATTTAGCCAATCGTGGTAGCGTATGAGTACGCGCGCTTGCCAGCCGAGTATGGATGTCATTCATATGCTTACGGTAGCCGCTATCAGTCAACGCTGAGAACACAACCGCCGCTGCTAATTGACTGCCACCAAAGCCAGTGGCTATCTTTAAATCTACCAAACTCTCGACCCATTCTGTAGGCGCTGCAATATAACCACAGCGTAGGGATGCGGATAACGTTTTAGAAAAACTGCCGATATAGAATACTCGTGACAACCCATCCAAAGCCGCCAATCTCGCCGCAGGCTTGACTTCAAAATCTGCAAAAATATCGTCTTCGATGATGTACAAACCAGCAGCCTGAGCCAATTGTAATACACGGTATGCCGTAGCAGGTGATAACGTTGCGCCCGTAGGATTGTGAATGGCAGCATTGGTGATGTACAGGCGCGGCTTATGCTCATCTAAAATCGCTGCAAAGGCCTTTACATCTGGCCCATTTGGCGTATAAGGGACTCCAACTACTTTGACCCGATGGGCAAGCAGCTGTGCTCGAAAGTTAAAATAACAAGGATCATCGACGACAACCGTATCGCCTGGTGTCAGCAAAAATCGAAAAATCAAATCTATCGCTTGAGTGCCGGAATCCGTCAATATGACCTGTGATGGTTCTGCATTGATATTCAATCCTGCCATACGCCGCGTGATTAGTTGACGCAATGCTAACAGTCCTAGCGGCGTTGCATACTCACTGATAATGGACGCGTCAGCTTTTGCTACATTTCGCAAACCACGGCGTATACCTGCCTCAAACAGCCAGTCCGCTGGCAACCAGCCGCAGCCTGGCTTTAGTGCACCATCGGGTGGCTCCAGCGACTGCCGCGATACCCACAATGGATCTACCACTCGATCAATTTTTGGTGCTATATCTGTCAATGATAGCGGCGCTGTCGTCTCTGCCACATAGAACCCTGCACCAGGCCGAGAGTAAATAAAGCCCTCAGTTTGCAGGCGCTCGTAGGCTTCAACCACGGTGGATGGTGAGAACCCATAATCTTTGGCAGCGGCACGGACGGAGGGTAGTCGCGACTCTGGCATGTAGATAACGGTTGCTATTTTCTCTTTTACGTCAGCCATGACAATTTCGATGCGTGTTAGCTTCTTATTCATATTTTTTACAATTTTTGGTAAGGCGGCTTTTATGAAAGTTTTATCTCAAGGTTACAACTATAACGATATATGGGTAGGATATCCCAACTGTATGGGTTTTATAGACCAAACAGTTCTGTCTAATTGTACTGTATTGTATATAGATAACCTACTGTACTTTTGTTTTAATCATTGAACGTAAACGATGTAGAGGTAGGTGTCATTCTACTGTGAATCACACTAACCTCAGTCAATTCAGCGATTATTATTCAAAAAGCAGCGATATATGACCATGAAAAAATATAACAAATATCTGGCTTTTGCCTTATGCGTGATAACGACAAGCGTCAATATCCAAGGCCCACTTTATGCCGTCTATGCACACAATGATGGCTATGGTGTACTAGCAACTACGATAGCGTTTTCCTTTTATGTATTAGGCGTCATACCTGTATTATTAGCTTTCGGTGGGTTGTCGGATCGTATCGGACGACGTAAGGTGATTTTAATCTCTTTGGCCCTATCGGTAGCAGCAACGGCTCTTATGTTGTTTTATCCGTACACGCGAGCATTAGCAGTAGCGCGATTCGTACTGGGTGTGGGAACAGCTCTAATGGCTGCGACGGCGACTGCCTATATGATTGAGCTGCTCGGCTCAGCAGATACGATGCGTGCGACAGCGTGGGTGACGGCCAGTACAACGATAGGTTTTGGTCTTGGTCCTGTATTGACGACAGTTTCTTTGATGTTTTATGAAACCGATCAGCCAGCCAGTTTTTTCTTACTGCTAGCTAGCGGGCTGTTCGCTATGTTTTTGTTATATAAATTACCAGAGACAGCACCTAAACGCACTAATTTGCCCACATCTATGCTACGGCTACCCTATTTTAACCGTGAGGTCATCTGGTATGGCAGCGGTATTTTGATTTGTTGGGCGACGACAGGTTTGGTACTGTCAGTTATTCCCTCAGTACTGGCCACGCATGGACTCGCTAAGTATGCAGGGATATCCTCTATGTTAGCCATCAGTTGTGGATTGATCGTTCAGCCAATCGCCCGAAAACTTGACCCTCAAATTTCAAGCAAGCTTGGTCTTCTGATCTTACTACCAGCTTATGCTTTATTGGCTTGGGGGACGTTGAATGCCAGTCTACCAGTGATTCTTTTGGCGGCATTTTTGGCCAGTACTAGTTGCTATGGCTTTGTCTATTTAGGCGGTATGTTAGGAGTCGCAAAATCTGCTGGAAATGAGCAGGCACGTGCAAGTGCAGGCTATTTTCTGATGGCATATATAGGGCTTAGTGTACCCGTCATTTTTACTGGTTTGATTGTGGATCGGTATGGTGCTGCTACTGCGTTCTACGCCTTTGGTGTGTTTTCATTAGTTGGTGTGATTGTCTTATTTGCCAGCCAGCCTATATTGAGAATTGGACGTCATTCGAACGCCAATTTGCATAGCGTGTCTTAAAATAAGATTGATAATGCAGTTTTCTATTCATTGTCTTTTCAATTTTTCATGATTAGATTACTTGTCCTTTTTGTTATATGAATTTTTTTAGTTTATTTATTATATCTGAAAGGCATGAGTGGTTCTTTGATGTCATTCATAAAGCTCATGTATCTGAATATCTACTACTGCCCAATCCATTCCTTCAAAATCTGGATTATCTTTATGTCTAGTACTATCGGTAGGTAGAGGAATGGCTTCACCGTCTTCTATCAATCCTTTTAGATGGAGCATAATCGCTTCTTTAGCATTATTAGAGATATCTGCACGTTCATCGCTGGCTGAATAGCAACTCACTATGTCTGGGATAAATATGCCATAAGCTGTTGTTTTATTACTTGGTGTAATTGCTATGGGATACTGCATTTAACATTCCTCATGAATTTTGAACCTAAGTATAACTAGCAACCGCTTAGATAACAGTCTAAATAACCCCTTAAATATAACTCACTTTCAAAATTATATTGAAAGTGTTTTAGGTGATGGCTACTGTTTGACCCACAACACTTTCATTACAATGGGCGCTATCACGATGGATAAAATAGAACAGGTATCCAAAACTGAAACAATAATTCAAACAATAAGGGCGGTTTATGACTCTGAATACCACTAAAACAATTTTAATCACTGGCAGCACAGATGGCATTGGCAAATTGGCAGCGTTAAAACTGGCAGAAGCTGGGCATCAAGTGTACTTGCATGGCCGCGATGCTGACAAGCTTGCTAGCGTCATTGCAGAAGTTCAAGCAGTCGCGACAGGCGCAGCAGTAGATAATATTGATGGGTTTGTGGCTGATTTTTCTGATCTAACGGATGTGCTAAAGATGGCAGCAGACGTCAATGAAAAACTGACAAAGCTTGATGTGCTCATAAATAACGCAGGGATTTATACTACGGCATCAGCATTGACGAAAGACGGTTTGGATGTACGCTTTATGGTCAATTACCTAGCGCCTTATGAGCTGACCAATGCTTTGTTACCTTTGCTAAAGCAGTCTGATAAAGCGCGTATCGTGAACTTAAGCTCAGCTGCGCAAGCGTCAATATCTTATCAAGCACTTGCAGGCCAGACCCGCCTTGATGATAAGGATGCTTATGCCCAAAGTAAGCTGGCATTAACCATGTGGAGTATGGCATTAGCTGACACCGTCGCTAGCAACGATATCAATGTCATCGCCGTCAATCCAGGTTCGCTACTGAATACAAAAATGGCTAACGAAGCGTATGGTCAGCATTGGTCATCAGCAGACAAGGGCGCAAATATCCTAACGGAGTTAGCCATCTCGGATGAGTTCGCTGACGATACTGGTAAATACTTTGATAACGATATAACAGATGGCACACATGGCGATGCAAGAGGGGCATTTGGTCGACCACATGCTGATGCTCTAAACCAAGCAGCCATTGCAGAGCTTGAGCAGCAGACTCAGACAGTATTGCAGTCAATTTTTGCATAAGATGCATAAGATTTATATTTTGCAGCATCAATGAATTTCGAACAATTAAACCATTACTAACTATATTTTCAAATAACTATATTTTCAAATAACTATATTTTCAAATTTTATTATTAAAAACTTTCTCATTAAAAACAGGACACAATATTATGCAAACTATCAAAGCCATTGGTTATCAAAACAATCTACCTATCGATAATGAACAATCGCTACAAGACATCACCCTTGATAAGCCAATTGCTTCAGGCCGCGATATTCTTGTAGAAGTGAAAGCTATATCAGTCAATCCAGTAGATTACAAAATCCGTGAAGGGCGTCCTGCCGCAGAGGGTGAGTATGCTGTTATTGGTTGGGATGCTGCTGGCACTGTGACGGCTGTCGGTGAAGACGTCAGTTTATTCTCAGTAGGCGACAACGTCTATTATGCTGGAGATTTGACCCGTTCAGGCAGCAATGCTGAATATCAGTTGGTCGATGAGCGTATCGTTGGACACATGCCAGCCTCTTTGTCTTTCGCTGAGGCAGCTGCATTACCACTCACGACGATTACAGCTTGGGAGATGTTGTTCGACCGTTTACAAGTACCTGTCTCTGATAGCGCAGCGAATGAGAGCGGTAGTAGCGAGAATGCTAATAACGTCTCAGTATTGGTCATTGGCGCAGCGGGCGGCGTTGGATCTATCTTAACTCAGTTATTAAAAACAAGAACGTCGGCCACGATTATTGGTACGGCTTCGAGAGATGAGAGCGTGCAGTGGCTCAAAGATTTGGGTGCTGATCATGTCATCAATCACCGCAACCCATTGTCTGATGAACTACAAAAAACGGGTATTGCTGAAGTAGACTACGTGGTGAGTCTCAATAATACTGAAGATCATTATGAAGAAATCATTAAATGCTTAAAGCCGCAAGGTAAGCTTGGACTGATTGATGATCCAAAATCATTAGATGCCAACCCTCTTAAAACCAAGAGCTTAAGCCTGCATTGGGAATTTATGTTTGCACGCTCAATGTTCAATACGCCAGACATGATTGAACAGCATCATTTATTAAATGCGGTGGCAAAATTGATTGATGCAGGCGAGATCAAAACCACGGTCGCTCACAACCTTGGGGCTATCACCGCTGAACACCTACGTAGTGCGCATCAAATGCTAGAAAAACAGCAAGCGCATGGCAAAATTGTATTAGAAGGCTGGTCTGCATAACGCATAACGCAATTTAGATTAATAGGTCCAATGTGACGCTTTTAGCAGACACGTTGGACCTATTTAAATCAATGATAATAATAAACATAGGATAAATAGATGAGCACGCAAGCAAACAAACCACTTACCATCGTCGCCACTATCAAAGCCAAACCTGAGCACGTTGAACAAGTCAAAACTGAGCTGCTTAAACTGACAGCAGCATCACAAGGTGATCAAGGTTGTATCCAATATGACTTGCATCAAGAAAATGCAAATAGTAACGGTTTCGTGGTTTATGAAATTTGGGAAAACAACGAGTGTCTTCAGCAACATGTACAAAGCCCGCATTTCCAAAACTATGTACAAATAACAGATGGGATGGTCGATGAATTTATCGTTACTGAAATGACAGTTATCTCATAGGTTTGATCTATATTCTGCTGCTGACGATAAAATGAATGGTTGACAGTCATGACTGATAAGGTTGACTTTTATGCTTCAAAACAGCGTTTATTGATTTAGATATAAATGGCTTTGAATAAAATATTCAAAACCATTTATACGCTATTTACTTGCTATTGATCGATGATTATTCTTGAGCAACTTTCAAAACGATTTTACCGACATGTTTCTTTTCTAAGAAAACCGATTGAGCAGTATGTATCTGTTTTAATGGAAAAGTACACGCCACGATTGGATTTATTTTACGTTGTTCGATACAGTTAACGAGGTTTTGGAGCACTTTAGGCTGAAGTACAGTACAACCTTAAAAGGTCAAGTCTTTTAAATAAAGTGTTCTGATATCTAGCTCTAATGGCTTATAAACCGCTACTAAGTTAAATACTCACTTCATCATTACCGATCCATTTGGGTCCTATCTCAACCTCAATATCACGTGCAGTAACGGGTTCAGCGCACTTGGAGCATACTGTCACCGGATGCATAATGTGACCACATGCCTTGTGTCTATGCAACAGCGGCGCCCCGCGTTCATCAACCATGTATTTATCACCCCAACTGACCAATGCCAGTACGACAGAGTGCAAATCTAATCCACACTCTGTCAGTCTATATTCCTCACGTAGCGGCCGCTGCTGATAGGCGACTTTTTTTAAAATATCGTATTCAACCAGTTTGCGAAGACGGTCAGATAGGACATGACGTGTAATGCCTAAGCGTTGCTCAAATACGTCGAATCGTCTGACTCCCAAAAAACAATCACGTAAAATAATGAGCGTCCAACGATCACCAATGACTGCTAAAGTGCGAGCTACCGAGCAAGACTGTTGGTCCAGTTCATCCCAGCGCATAGGTTATCTCCTTTATCTTTAAGCTATAGGTTAGCTTGACAGGGTCCAAAAATAAAGCTATATTTTTGTTAGTTCTAAAAAGGAACCTATAAGGAAATAGACATGAACAGAGCACCCGTAGCAGTTGTAATCGGCGCAGGCGATGCCACTGGCAGCGCTGTTGCCAGACGTTTTGCGCGAGAAGGTTTTACTTTGTGCGTGACCAGAAGGAACGCTGAGAAGCTAGAGACATTAGTCAGTGATATCGAAGCGGCTGGAGGAGTGGTCAAGCCATTTGGTTGTGATGCGCGTATCGAGCAAGAGATGGTTGAGCTGTTTGCTCATATTGAAAAAGACATTGGGCCGATTGAAGTCGTGGTGTTTAACATCGGGGCAAACGTTCATTTCTCCATCTTAGATACGACAGAGAGGGTCTATCGAAAAGTGTGGGAGATGGGTGCCTTGGCTGGATTTTTGACAGGTAGAGAAGCGGCAAAAGTCATGATTCCACGTGAGAGGGGGACAATTATTTTTACGGGTGCAACAGCGTCTTTACGCGGTAGTAAAGGTTTTTCGGCTTTTGCTAGTGCTAAGTTTGCTCTACGGGCACTGGCACAAAGCATGGCGCGCGAGTTGGGACCTAAAGGCATACATGTCGCACATCCTATCATTGACGGTGCTATTGATACTGACTTTATTCGTGACAACTTTCCCGAGCGCTATGAGCTAAAAGACCAAGACGGTATTTTAAATCCAGAACATATCGCTGAGCAGTATTGGCAGTTGCACTGTCAGCCAAGGGATAGCTGGACGCATGAGTTGGATTTACGCCCATGGATGGAAACTTTTTAATCCTATCTGGTTAATAACTGTCAAAATTTTAATGGATTTTTAATATATTGCAAGGAATGCAAAGATGAGTAAACAGGTAGAGTTTTTCTTTGATGTGGGCAGCCCAGCCAGTTATTTGGCATGGACACAGTTAGCGAGTATCGCGCAGCGTCATAATGCCGAGATCGTTTGGCGACCTATGTTACTTGGCGCAGTGTTTCAAGCCGTTGGTAACACCTCACCAGCTGCCGTACCTGCTAAAGGCGCTTATATGCTCAAAGACCTTAAGCGTTTTTCAGCTATCTATGACGTGCCTTTTCGCTTCAATCCATTTTTCCCAGTCAATACGATGCAGCTTATGCGCGGTGTTACCGCTTATTTGGAGACACCCAAATTTGAGAGTTATTTATCCGCTATCTTTAAGGCGCTATGGGCTGAAAAGTTAAATATGGAATCACCAGAAGTTGTGGCTGAGGTTTTGTCGAAAGTAGGCATTGATGCGACTGATTTTATGGCGCGTATTAGTGAGCCTGAGGTTAAGGCGCGTTTAAAATCTAGTACCGAAGAAGCAGTAGCACGAGGCGTATTTGGGGCACCAAGTTTCTTCGTAAATGGTGAGATGTTTTTTGGTCAAGACCGGTTGAGCTTTGTTGAAGATGCTTTGAGAGACTGAGCATAGTAAGTCATAGGATATATAGACTGCGCTATACTAGCTCAACGATGACCCATTGGTTCTCAACCTGCCAGACATCAGCCGCGATAAGTGGTAATCCCCCCAATAAATAAGAACACTTACAAATAGAGATTAACTGCTAAAATACACCAGCAGGAGAATCCTATGAAAAAGACACGCTTTAGCGACAACCAAATCTTCAACATCCTAAAACAAGCCGAACAAGGCGTCCCTATTACCGAGCTCTGCCGTGAGCATAACATCAGCCAAAGCACCTTCTACAACTGGCGATCTAAATATGGTGGTATGGACGCCACA